>NZ_JAJEPW010000033.1:0-33689 GCF_020687045.1 Brotocaccenecus cirricatena | reverse complement strand
GGCGGGGCACCCCCGGGCGGCCGGAGCCGCCGGGGGCGTACCTTGTGACTTAACCTATGTTGTCGTACAGGTCTTGGGTGCGGAACTTTGTCAGTTCAGCTCGATCTTCTCGACCTCGCTCAGCCAGCCATAGAAGGTGGTGATGTCGGGGGTAACAGTGTTCATGTTGACACGCTCGGTGGAGAAGATGATGGCGTTCTGACGCTGATAGACAGGAACCTCAACGGCCCAGTCAACGATGATGTCCAGGCAGGACTTGTACAGAGTCTTACGATAGCTCTGGTCCAGAGAATTGCGGGCATCCAGAATCAGCTGGTTCAGCTCGGCATCGTTGATGTCGTACATGTAGTTGGAGCCGCCGACAGCCTTGCCGTCCATGCCGGAGAAGTAGATCTGATACATATCAGGATCCGGGGTGGCACCCCAAGCGGCAGCCCACATGTCAGCCTGGTCGGCCTCGATGGTATCCCACAGCTGCGTGCTGTCGGACAGGTCGGTGACGATCAGGTGCACGCCGATCTTCTCCAGAGCCTTGGAGGCCTCGGTGAGGATCATGAAGGAGGGGCGATCGCCCTTGCCGTCGGCGGGGATCAGGGCCTCGCGCTCGATGGCGTAGTTAGCGGTATCCATACCACCCTCGGGGTTGGAGACGACCTTGCCGTTCTCGACCTTGCAGCCGGCGGCCTCGAAGAAGCCCAGGGCAGCCTGCAGGGCGGCCTCATACTTCTGCTCGTCGGTCATGTCGGAGGTATAGATGTCCTTACCCTGAGCATCCACAGAGAAAGCGACCTTGTAGCCAGGATCAGCAGCCTGAGGAGCAGCCCAAGAGGTGTTGGAGATGGGGTAGTTGATGACGGAAGCGCGCTCGCCATAGTAGGACTCGATGGCGACGGTGCGGTAAGCAGCCAGAACGGTGGCGAAAGCCTTACGATAAGCCTTGGAGGCATCGGAGCCGGGCTCCTTGTTGACGTTCATGGTGTTGGCGCTCATGCCGAGGTAACCATAGCCCAGGTTATCCACGGTATCGGTGGTGATGGCGGGGCCGTTGACATCGTCGTTCTTGTTGGCAGCCTTGATGGCGTCCACGGCGGTGGTGCTGAAGGTAGGATCGGTGATATCCACGGTGCCGGTGACGACGCCGTTGAGCTTATCGTCTTCCTGAGTCTGCAGGAAGTTGACATACTTGGTCTTGGGGGCGCCCAGATAGTAGGAATCGTTAGCCTCGAAGTTCACGGTACCATTCTCGAACTTCATGAACTTGTAGGGGCCAGCACCCAGGGGGGTGGTGGTCTTCTCGCGAACGTGGCTCAGATCGCCCTTGTCGAAGCCGAACTTGTTGTTGTCGTAGTCATACTTGGCCTTCTCGCCATAGTAGTGCATGGGGGCGATGGTCACACCCAGCTGATAGATGGCGGTGGCGTCGACCTGGGTCAGGGAGACGGTCATGCTGTAGTCGCCGGTCTTCTTGATGCCGGAGATGTTGGCAGCGGAGGTGCCGGTCTCGATACCCTTGGTGTACTTGGTCTCGTAGTCGTTCAGCAGGCTGGTGAAGGTGGTGCCTTCGGGCTTCTCAGCGTCGACAGCCTCGGCCAGGGAGGGATACTTGGCGACGATGGCGTTGAAGGCATCAGCCTCGGTAGCATCGGCGGGCAGCTCGAAGCCCCAGTTGGCCATGCAGGCGGCAACGGAATCGCCCTCGGCGTTAGCGCCCTGGGCAATGCAGTACTGCATGATGGCCTGGACGAACTTCACGCCGGCCTGATCCACGTCAGCCCAGAAGGCAGTCTGCTCTTCCTCGGTCCACTTGTTGTTGGTGAAGTCGGTGTTGTCGCGGCCGGCAGCCAGCATCAGGTTGTACAGGGTGTCCATACCGGAACGGTAAGCATCCATGCCCTCGATGGGCAGAGCAAACAGGGTGCTGTTGCCGTCGTAGGTAGGATCGCACAGGACGTACATGGAGAAGATGACGTCGTCGATGGTGATAGGCTCGCCGTCGGAGAACTTCAGGTCCTCGCGCAGCTTGAAGTTGTAGTCCACAGTGCCATCGGTGTTCTCCACGATCTCGCAGTCAGCGGGACCATAGTAGGTGTAGTCGGTGCCATTGTAGGCCTTGGTTTCGCCTTCGATACCCTTCATGATGATGGCGCCCTGGCGATCGCCGTTCAGCAGGCTGATAGCGGTCATGACCCAGACGTCCTGGTCATAAGCGGTCTCGGAGAAGAAGGGGGAGAACTTGCTGTTGAACGGGGAATAACCCACGACCAACGGGGTGTCGTTGTTCTGCTTGCCTTTGTTGCCGCAGCCAACGAACAGGCCCAGGCACATGACAGCGCAAAGTACCAGAGCCAAGATACGGGTAGCTTTCTTCATTGGAATCCTCCTTAAATTTTTTTGAACGCGGGCAGAAGCCCGGAGTTCACAAAAGAAATTGGTGGATCACGCCTGAGGCGTATCCAAGTCGCGGGCGGGGAGCTTTTCCCATTTCAGGGTCAGCATATACCGCCACAGGAGCCACGCTCCCCCGGCCACCAGCGCCTTCAGCGCCAGGTAGGCGATCACGGAGGCCACGCGGCCACCGGAGCCGTTCATGGCCAGGTACAGCACCATGGTCACGAAGCCCAGGCCCGCGAAGATCATGCAGAGCATGGCCCGGTGGGGCAGCGCCTGCACGCTCTTTTTATAAATGTACTCCCGGATGGGTTCCTCCGCCTTCCGCAGCCGGAGCACCGCCCAGATCACGCTGACCGCCGCGGCGGCCTCGCAGATATAGGGGAGGATGACGTACCAGCAGTTCAGCATGGCGGGGGCGTCGCTGCAGCCGCCGGCCACCACGGCCAGCACGACGGCAACGCTCAGTCCCAGCAGCTCCCGCTGGACCCGGTCGCGGCTGCGGCCCTGGTCCACATAGGAGTAGTGGGCGCCGGTATATACATAATCACCGGCAAGATTCACATGGAAATCGTTGAGATGGGCACGGCGTCCGCCGCGCTTTTTATTCTTTTCTGCCATGATCTTTCCTTTGGGGACGGCTGGGTGCGTCCACGGCTCGCTGTCCACTACGCACCAGTCTGTTCGCCGATGGCGGACGGTTTTTGTGCATTTTACTTATCGCCGCCCAGGATTAAAATGTTTTCCTAATTGTATCATGAAACAGTAGATTTTTCAACACTAAGATTAAACTTTCTGTGAATATTCCAAAAAAAATGACAATTATCCATTTTTTTGTATTTTTATTCTCTTGCGCCGGATTTTCTGCTGTTTTTATCCGCTAACTTTCGCCGCAGATTAACGGTTAACGATTATATCTCGCAGATGTTTTCGGTGAACAGTTAGGTCAATTCGATCATGTTGTGGCAGAGCTGATAGTACTTCCCCTTCTGGTCCAGCAGCTCCCGGTGGTCGCCCCGCTCGATGATCCGCCCCTGCTCCAGCACCATGATGGCGTTGGCGTTGCGGACGGTGGAAAGCCGGTGAGCGATGACGAACACGGTGCGCCCGGCCATCAGGCCGTCCAGCCCCTGGCCGATAAGCTTCTCGGTGCGGGTGTCCACGGAGGAGGTGGCCTCGTCCAGGATCAGCACCGGAGCCCGGGACACCGCCGCCCGGGCGATGGCCACCAGCTGGCGCTGGCCCTGGCTGAGGTTGGCGCCGTCGGAATAGAGGACGGTGTCGTACCCCCGGGGCAGGTGGGAGATGAAATAGTGGGCGTTGGCGATCTTGGCGGCCTCCATGCACTCCTCATCGGTGGCGTCCAGGCGGCCGTAGCGGATGTTCTCCATCACCGTGCCGGTGAACAGGTGGGTGTCCTGCAGCACGATACCCAGGGAGCGGCGCAGGTCGTCCTTGCGGATGTTGCGCACGTCGATGCCGTCATAGGTGATGGAGCCGGCCTGGATATCGTAAAACCGGTTGATGAGATTGGTAATGGTGGTTTTTCCCGCGCCGGTGGAGCCGACGAAGGCGATCTTCTGGCCGGGCTTGGCGTACAGGGACAGGTCCCGCAGCACCGGCTTTTCCGGCACATAGGCAAAGTCCACATGGTCAAAGCGTACATCGCCCCGCAGAGGCACCAGGGTGCCGTCCGGCATACGCCAGTGGTAGTCGTCGCCCTTCTGCTCCAGGGTCACCTGGCCCCGGTCCTCCTCGGGAGGCAGGTCCAGGATGCCAAAAATCCGCTCGGCACCGGCCAGGGCCATCATCAGGGCGTTGAACTGTTCGGAGATCTGGCTGACGCGGTCGGCAAAGGTGCGGACATACTGCAAAAAACCGATGAGGATGCCGCCGGCCCCCTCCCCCGTCAGCCACAGGACGCCCACCGCGCAGGTGATGGCATAGAAGATGTGGGACAGGTTGTTGAGAATGGGGCCCACCATGGAGGTGACGGTGGTGGCGGTGGTGGAGGCCTTGCACAGGTCCTGGTTGATGACGTCGAACTGCTCCATGACCTCCTTTTCGTGGGTGAACACCTTCACGTCACGCTGGCCGGTAATCATCTCCTCCATATAGCCGCTGACGGCGGCGGTAAGGCGCTGCTGGCTGGCGTAGGTGCGCTTGCTGATTTTGGTGGTGACCCGCACCACCAGCACCACGATAGCCCCCAGCACCACCATGATGGCAAACAGCCGCATGGACAGAGCCAGCATCATGCCGATGGTCCCCAGCAGAGAGGTGATGGAGATGGCCAGCTGGGTGATGCTGTGCTGCAAAAGCTCGTTGGTGGCCTCGATGTCGCTGGTGTAGTAGCTCATCAGGGCGCCGGTCTTGTTTTCGTCGAAGAACCGCACCGGCTGGCGCTGCATGGTGTCGAACAGCTCCGTGCGCAGCTGCTTCATGATGATGGCGCTGCACTCCAGCATCAGACGGTTCAGCAGATAGTTGGTCAGGGCCGACAGCAGGTACAGCCCCGCCAGGCCCAGGATCAGGCTGATGTACTTGGCGTAGGTCTCGTTGGGTGCCGCGCCGCTGCTCTCCAGCAGGTTGGTCAGGGGCTTCATGCAGTAGGCGGCCCCGATGGTGGCCGCCACATAGGCCAGGATCGACAGCATCGCCGCCGTCAGCAGCAGGCGGCAGTGCTTGAAATAGCACACCAGCCGCCACAGGATGGCGAAGGGGTTCTCTACCTTTTTATTATATTTCCGCAGGTCAACTCGCGGCATGATCCACCGCCCCCTCTCTCATCTGGCTCTCGTACACGTCACGGTAAATATGGCTGCGGGACAGCAGCTCCTGATGGGTGCCCATGTCCGCCAGACGCCCCCGGTCCAGCACCACGATGCGGTCGCAGGACATGATGGAGTTGATGCGCTGGGCAATGATGACCTTGGTGGCGCCGGGCAGGGCCGTCCGCAGACAGCGGCGGATGTGCTCGTCGGTGGCCATGTCCACGGCGGAGGTGGAGTCGTCCAGAATCAGGATCCTGGGCCGCTTCAGGATGGCCCGGGCGATCAGCAGCCGCTGCCGCTGGCCGCCGGACAGGTTGGCGGCGTTCTGCTCCAGCACCGTCTCATACCCGTCGGGGAAGCGGTCGATGTACTCGTCGGCCCGGGCGATGGCGCAGGCGGCCTGCATCTGCTCCCGGGTGGCGTTGGGGTCCGCCCAGCGGAGGTTGTCGGCGATGGTACCGGAAAACAGGGAGCCGTTCTGCAATACCATGGACACGCCGCTGCGCAGATTCTCCAGGGTATACTCCCGGACGTCCCGGCCGTCCACCTTCACGGTGCCGGACAGGGCATCGTAAAACCGGGGGATCAGGCTCACCAGGGTGGACTTGCCCTCGCCGGTGCCGCCGATGACGCCAATGGTCTCGCCGGAGGCGATGTGCAGGGTCACATGGCGCAGGGCCAGCTTGTCGGGGTCCCGGGTATAGCTGAAGCAGACGTCCTCGAAGTCGATGCTGCCGCTTTCCACCACTGCATCGGAGGAGCCGTCGGTGATGTCGATCTCCTCGTCCAGCACCTCGTTGATGCGGACCAGGGAGGCCTGGGCCCGGGACAGGGACATCACCAGCCAGCTGATCATGGACAGGGAGTTCACGGCCATGCCGGCGTAGTTCACCAGGCTCACCAGCTGGCCGGTCAGCAGGCCGGTGGTCCGGAAAATGATCTCCCGGCCGCCGAAAAACAGAATCAGCACGCTGCACGTCCACATAATGCCCATGGTAATGGGGCCGGACAGGGTAAACAGTCTCCCTGCGCCCAGCTGGGCCTGGCGCAGGTCATCGGTGGTCTTGTCAAACCGTTTGGACTCGTAGCCCCCCCGGACGAAGGCCTTCACCACGCGGCTGGCCACCAGATTCTCCCGGACGGCCTGGTTCATGCCGTCCATCATCTTCAGCATCCGCTTGAAGCGGGGCTGGCCCACCTTCAGCAGGATCACCATCAGCACCACCAGCAGAGGGATGCAGATCAGCAGCAGGGGTGCAAGACCCGGGGAGACGATGAAGCTCATGACCGTGGCCAGGATCACCATCACCGGGGCCCGGTACAGGGTCACCAGGGACTGGCGCATGGTATCCCGCAGGGTGTTGATATCCGTGGTGGCCCGGGTAATCAGCTGGGGGGTGGAGATGTGGTCGATGTTGGAGAAGGAGAAGCTCTCGATCTTCCCCAGCAGAGTGCTGCGCATATTCCGGGCGAAGCCCTGGGTGGCAATGGCGGAACACCGGGCCGCCAGCACGCCCATGGCCATGGACAGGCAGGCCACGCCCACCATAATGGCCCCCACCGTCAGCACGAAGCGGTTGCGGTTGGCGATGAGCTCCGGGGAAAACAGCCCCTGGAGCATGAAGGTGCTCTCCCGGTACAGGCCGCCGTCCACGATGGTGGACATCAGCATGGGGATCAGCAGCTCCAGCACCACCTCGGTGATGCCGAATATCAGGGCGGCTGCCGTCCAACCCTTATAGCGGCCCAGGACGGGGCCCAGGTGCCGGAAAAGCCCCGGTTTTTTCTGTGTCTTGATAAGACGTCACCTCTGTTTCTTTTATGCAGGATTTCTGAAGTTATACACGGCTATTATATCAGACCCCGCCGAGTTTCACAAGCTGAAAAATTCCGCGGCTTTTTATCCGCCAGAATCCACAAAAAGCGCGAAAAAATGCTGCAAGCGCAGCGCTTGCAGCATTTTTTTATTTGGGTGAAACTTACTTCAGCTCGACCTTGCCGCCGACTTCCTCGACCTGCTTCTTCAGAGCCTCGGCGTCCTCCTTGGACAGGCCTTCCTTCATGGTGGTGGGGGCGCCCTCGACGGCAGCCTTGGCCTCGGCCAGACCCAGACCCATGACCTCGCGGACGACCTTGATGACCTTGATCTTCTGAGCGGCGTCGAAGCCGGTCAGGACCACGTCGAACTCGGTCTTCTCCTCGGCAGCGGGAGCAGCAGCGCCGGCAGCGGGAGCGGCCATGGCGGCGGCGGACACGCCGAACTCTTCCTCCAGAGCGTGGACCAGCTCGGACAGCTCCAGAACGGTCAGGCCCTTGATTTCCTCGATCATAGCAGTAATCTTCTCGGACATTTTGATAAGCCTCCTAATTGTAAGATATTTGTTTGATTTGAGTGGGACGCCGTGCGCCCCGGGGTGGTGCCGGAATTTACTCGGCGGCGGCTTCCTCGGCGGGAGCGCCGTCCTTCTCGGCGATCTGCTTCAGCACGCAGGCCAGAGCAGAGATGGGGGCCAGCATGGTGCCCAGAACCTGGGCCTGCAGCACGGGCAGAGCGGGGATGGAAGCCAGAGCATTCACGGTCTCCAGGGAGACGACCTTGCCTTCCATGAAGCCGCCCTTGATCTCGAACTTGCCATTGAGCTTCTTTGCATAGTCAGCGATGACGCGGGCAGGAGCGACGGGATCGTCCATGCACACGGCCAGGGACGTGGTGCCGTTGAGCTGATCGTCCAGCTCGTTGAGACCCACGTTGTTGAATGCAAAGCGCAGCAGGGTGTTCTTGATGACAGCGTATTCCACGTTGTTCTCGCGGCAGTCCGCGCGCAGAGCGGTGTCCTCTGCCACGGTGATGCCCTTGTAATCAACGATGACACCGGCGGCTGCATTCTGCAGCTTCTCGGTCAGCGCCGCCACGATGGCCTGCTTTTCGGACAGAACTTTTGCGTTGGGCATTCTTTGATTTCACCTCCGGAAAAAATGTCGGTGCGTTCAAAAAGAAAACCGTCCCTGTATCCAAGGACACAAGGACGGTGTAAAGCAATCGGAAACGATTTGCCATCCTCGGCAGGACTTACGGCTTGCGCCACCTGCTGTCTTTGGAACGCATCTGGTATTATATCAGGGGCGTGACGGTTTGTCAAGCCGAAGATATCAAATGTTTCAGCCGGTTTTTTTACAGCTGCTTGTTGGCGTTCATCTTGACGCCGGGGCCCATGGTGGAAGCGGCCACGCAGGACTTGATATACTGGCCCTTGGCGGCGGCGGGCTTGGCCTTGATGATGGCGCCCAGCAGAGCGGTATAGTTCTCATACAGCTTGTCCGCGCCGAAGGAAACCTTGCCGATGGGGCAGTGGATGATGTTGGTCTTGTCCAGACGATACTCCACCTTACCGGCCTTGACTTCCTTCACGGCCTTGGCCACGTCGGGAGTGACGGTGCCGGCCTTGGGGGAGGGCATCAGGCCCTTGGGGCCCAGCAGCTTACCCAGACGGCCCACAACGCCCATCATGTCGGGGGAAGCGACCACCACGTCGAAGCCGAACCAGTTTTCCTTCTGGATCTTCTCCACCATATCCATATCACCGACGAAGTCGGCGCCGGCCTCGCGGGCAGCGTCGGCCTTGTCGCCCTTGGCGAACACCAGGACGCGGGCGGTCTTGCCGGTGCCGTTGGGCAGGACGATGGCGCCGCGGACCTGCTGGTCAGCGTGGCGGGAGTCGACACCCAGCTTCACATGCAGCTCGACGGTCTCGTCGAACTTGGCGGATGCGGTCTTGCAGACCAGCTCCAGACCCTCCTTGGGATCATACAAGGTCCCGCGGTCGATCTGCTTGGCGCTTTCTTTATACTTCTTACCTCTAAACATCTCTTACACCCTCCTTATTCGCCCACGACGACGCCCATGGAACGGGCGGTGCCGGCGATCATGCTCATGGCTGCTTCCAGGGAAGCGGCGTTCAGATCGCGCATCTTCAGCTCGGCGATCTTCTGGATGGAGGCCTTGGAGATGGTGGCCACCTTGGTCTTGTTGGGCACACCGGAACCGGACTCGATGTTGCACTCCTTCTTGATCAGCACAGCCGCGGGAGGCGTCTTGGTGATGAAGCTGAAGGAACGATCGGAGTAGACGGTGATGACCACGGGGATGATGAGGCCCATGTCATTCTTGGTGCGCTCGTTGAACTCCTTGGTGAATGCCTGAATGTTGACACCGTGCTGGCCCAGAGCGGGGCCGACAGGGGGTGCGGGGGTCGCTTTGCCTGCAGGAATCTGCAGCTTTACATAACCAACAACTTTCTGTGCCATGGATAGGCACCTCCTTCATAAAAATGTGGTAGCGGCCGGTCGATACCGGAAACCGCTTTTGGCGAGACGGACACCGTCTCTCCCACTTGCGCCGGAGGGAATGCTCCGGCCTGCCGCGCAGAGACTGCTGCGCCTCAGTGCAGAACCTCCACCTGATCGAGCTCCAGCTCGATGGGGGTTTCTCTGCCGAACATGAAGACCGCCACCCGGACCTTGTTCTTCTCGGGGTCGATCTCCTCCACGGTACCGGTGAAGCTGGTGAAGGGGCCGTCCGTGATCTTCACGGTATCGCCCACGTTGTACAGCACCACGATCTCGTGCTTTTCCACGCCCAGGGCCGCCACCTCGTCCTCCGTCAGGGGGATGGCCTTGTTGGCCTCGCCCACGAAGCCGGTGACGCCGCGGATGTTGCGGATCAGATGCCAGGTGTCATCTGTCAGGATCATCTTGATCAGGACGTAGCCGGGAAATACCTTGCGCTCCACTTCCTTCATGACGCCGGACTCGGTGACCTCGGTGACGGTTTCCATAGGAATCTCCATCTTGAGGACCATATCGGACATGCCGCGGTTGACCACGGATTTCTCGATGGCCGCCTTCACGGCGTTCTCGTAGCCGGAGTAGGTGTGGATCACATACCATTTCGCGTTTTCAGCCATGCCGCACTTCCTCAGCCGGTGAACGCGCCGATGAGGGTCTTGATCAGCAGCACCGCCACGCCGTCGAAGATCCAGATGCAGGCGCCCACTGCCACAGAGCACAGCAGCACCGTTCCGGTGTTCTTGGCGGTGGTCTTGCCGTCAGGCCAGACGACCTTCTTCAGTTCGCTTCTCATCTCGCGGAACCACTTGCCGTGGTCCTTCTTGACCTTTTTTTCCTCTGCCATCGTGCTATCTCCTTCCAATTACTTGGTCTCGGTATGGACCGTATGCTTTCTGCAGAAGGGGCAATACTTGTTCATTTCAAGACGGTCAGGGCTGTTCTTCTTGTTTTTCATCGTGTTGTAGTTTCTCTGCTTGCACTCGTTGCATCTCAAAGTGATCTTCACGCGCATCTAACGGCACCTCCTTATTAGATTGGCGGCCGGCGAAGGCCGCTCTCTGCCTCCCTGCCGGACAGGGCGTCTTTCCCGCGCCGAAGCGAAAAGCGCGCAAAAAGAAAGCCCCATACTCACAGGTAATGCTGATTTTATCACACGGGCAAGTGTCCGTCAAGGTCTTTCCGGAAGAAAATTTCGGTTTTTGGGGAGAATTTGCTTCCGCAGCCCCTCTATTCGGGCACTCTTTCATAGGACACAGGCTTTCCGTCCCGGAACGTCACCGTGAAGCCCGTGCCGGGCTTCACGGAGTAGTCGTACCGCCCGCCGCCGAACCAGGTCATCATCAGCCCCGCCGTGACGCCGCCGTGGACCACGCACACGGCGTCCTCCTCCGACGCCAGCACCTGGGCCATGGCGGCCCGGTTCCGCTCCAGCACCTGGGGGGCGCCTTCGCCGTTGGGGCAGACGTTGTGCTCCACGTCGGCGATCCACGCCTGATAGGCCGCCGTGTCCTTCAGCTCCTGATAGCTTTTCATCTCGAAATCGCCGAAGTTCATCTCCCGCAGGCCCGGCAGCTGCTGATGGGCCACGGGGCCGTAGATGGCCTCCAACGTCTGCTCCGTCCGTAGCAGGCCGCTGGTATAGTACCGCCTGGCCCGGGGATAGGCCGCTGCGTTTTCGTGCAGGGCCGCCAGGGATTCCGGCAGGGCGGGGATATCCGCTGCGCCGTAGTACAGGTCCCGGCGGCTGCCGTCGGTCTCTCCGTGGCGCAAAAGGGTCAGCTTCATTTCAATTCCTCCGTCAGTCCGCAAAATATCCGGTATACATGACCGGCCTGCTCCGCCAGCTGCCGCAGCAGCCGCCCGTGGCGCTCCCGCCAGGCCCGCTCCCCGGCGTCTAGGGGCACCACGCCGCTGCCGATCTCCCGGGAGATCACCGCCTCCGCCGCCAGCAGCAGGGGCAGGGCCTCCGCCGCCTCGCCGCGCCGGGTCAGGGCTTCCAGGTGGACATAGCACCGGGCAGGGGCGGGAGCGTCTGTTGCCAGGTCGCAGATGTCCGCCGCCGTCAGGCGGTATTTTTCCGCCGCGAAGGTGCACTTACCCTGGTACGCGCCGCCAATGATCAGATCCATCCTCTCACCTCCACAGAATCGCCGCCCCGCAGCCGCACAGCTCGCCGAGCGTCAGGGCAAAGCCGGAGATATCCCCGGACATGCCGTCCAGATTCCGGAAGCCGTACCAGACCGCCAGACCGTAACCCACGGCGGCGGCCAGAGGGCCGAAGCTGCCGTCCAGCCACAGGGGAAGCCCCACGGACAGAGCCAGCAGCACCCACAGCACCGCCCCATAGCCGCCCCGGGCGGGGCCCATGGCGGCATACTGGCTGGTGCCCATGGGCCGCAGCCCCAGCACCGCCAGCCCTGCGCAGGCCCGGGTGGCCGCCGGGATCAGCAGCAGGCCCAGCCAGGATACGTCCTCCGCTGCCAGGAACAGGCTCCACTGGCCCATGGCCAGCAGCACCATGCAGATCACGGCGAAGGCCCCGCAGTGGGAGTCCTTCAGGATCCGCTGCCGGGTGGCCAGGTCCCGCCGGGACAGCACCGCGTCGCACACGTCCATGTAGCCGTCCAGGTGCATGAACCCGGTCACAAGCCAGGGTGCGGCGGCACACACCGCCGCCCGCACCGGCCCCGGCGCGCCCCGCAGCAGAAGCCACGCCCCGGCCCATACGCCTCCGGCCAGCAGGCCCACCAGGGGCATGCACACCAGCATTTTCTGCCGGGCGCTTTCGCTCCATATCTTCCTGGGGCAGGGAATGGCCAGGAACATGCCCCAGGCCATGAAAAATCCGCAGATCCAATCACGCATCCGGCAACTCCCCCTTCCATACCCGGACGCAGCCTGCACTCAGCTCCGCCACCGCGTCAAATTCCGCCGCCAGGGCCCGGCAGATCTCCGCCAGTCCCCGGCGATAATGCTCCGTCCACGGCTCATAGGTCACACCGTCCCGCCACAGCTCGTCGCATACGCACACGAAGTGCCGGGAATGCCGGCTGACGGTCAGCAGCTCCCGGGCCGTCCGGGCGGCGGCTGCGGCGTCCGGCTGCGGGCCGGAGAACATCTGGCACGCCAGGCACGCCGTGACGCTGTCGAACAGCACCGCGCCCTCCCGGGGCACCAGCGCCAGACCCTCCGGCAGAGCCCGGCCCCGCTCCAGGGTCCCGAAGCCCCAGCCGTCCCGCTCCGCCAGGTGGCGGCGGACGATGGCCCGGTCCTCCGTGTCCCGGGGCTCCAGGGTGGCCCAGTAGATCATGGGCCCGCCATCGGCCAGCTGCCGGGTCAGCCGCTGGCCCAGCATACTCTTTCCGCTTTTGCTGCCGCCAAGAAGTAAAATTCTCATGATTTGTCCACCGTGAATGCGTCCCCCTGCCGGATGGGGGCCAGATATCCGTCCTCAATGGCCGCCTCCGGGAAGGTGGCCATATGGTTCAGCACCGCGCAGGCCCCCTGCATCACCCGGAACAGCAGCGGGCAGCCGCTGCCCTCGCCCAGCCGCATCCCCAGCAGCAGGCACGGCTCCAGCCCCAGCTCCCGGGCCGCCAGGCGATACCCGATCTCATAGGAGGCGTGGGACAGAAACAGTACATCCCGGACCCGGGGGCACAGGCGCACGGCGCACAGGGCCGCCACGATGGAGATATACCCGTCCACCGCCGCCGCCAGTCCCTCATGGGCGCAGCCCAGAAACAGCCCCGCCATGGCGGCAATGTCCAGGCCGCCCACCGCCGCCAGCACCCCGATGGGGTCCCCGGCGTCGGGCCGGTGCAGGGCCAGGGCCTGCCGCAGCACGCGCTTTTTCGTCTCGAAGCCCCGGTCCGTCAGGCCGCCGCCCCGGCCGGTCACCTCCTCCACGGAGGCCCCGGTCAGCGCCGCCAGCACCGCGGCGGAGGTGGTGGTGTTGCCGATGCCCATTTCCCCCACGCCCACGGCGTCTATGCCCTCGGCCTTGGCCTGCCGGGCCAGGTCCAGCCCCACGGCCAGGGCGTCCAGGGCCTGCTGCTCCGTCATGGCGGGCTCCACGGCGATATCGCCGGTGGAAAACCGGACCTTCCGGTCCAGCACCTGGGGGCAGGGCACCGGCGTCCGGATGCCCACGTCCACCACCTGCACGTCGTCGCCGAAATACGCCGCCAATGCGGACATCCCGGTTTTGTGCCGGGTCATGTTCACCGCCTGCTGCACCGTCACGGACTGGGGGGCGCAGGATACGCCCTCCGCCACCACGCCGTTGTCCGCCGCCAGCACCGTCACCCGGCACCGCCGGACCTCCGGCCGGGCCGTCCGCAGGACCCCCGCCAGCCGGATGGACATATCCTCCAGCGCCCCCAGACTGCCCGGGGGCTTGGCCAGCTCCGCCTGCCGCCGCCGGGCGGCGTCCATGGACTCCCGGTCTGCCGGGAGAATGGACTCCATATATGCTGTCAATTCCTGCCTTGTCATGTGTTCGCTCCATATCCGTGTTCCCGCAGCCACACAAGAGACGGGCCGCAGTCCTGATTTTCCAATGTAAACGTAGCCGCCGGGCACAGCTCCAGGATGGTGTCCAGTACCTGCTCCATAGCCAGGGTCCCCTGGCCCAGGGGGTCGTGGAGGTCATCGTGCCCCGCGTTGTTGTGCAGGTGGACGTGCCGCAGCCACGGGGCCATGGGGGCCACCCATTCCAGAGGCGGCACCCGGCTGACGAAGGTGTTGGCGTGGCCGATGTCCAGGCACAGGCCCAGCCGGGGATCGTCCACCTGCCGGGCGATCTCCGCCAGCAGCCGGGGCTGCGGCTCCATGACGTTTTCCAGGGCGACGGTCATATCCGGCGGCAGCTGCCGCAGGAAGTCCCGCCAGAAGAGCACCGACTGCTCCACATACCACTCCGGGAAGTACACCTGGGGCACGAAGCCCCCGTGGATCACCAGCCGCCGCACTCCCAGGTCTTGGGCCATATCCGCCGCCTGGCGGTAGCGCTTTTCCGTCACCTGCCGCACCAGCGGGTCGATGGCGCAGGGGGCCAGCTCGGCAAAGGGGGCGTGGAGCCAGAAGCGGTCAAGCCCCGCCATATCCGAGCGGACGGCGGACAGCACCGCCGGGTCCTCCAGATTGGGGGCATAGCAGAACGCCGCGATCTCCAGCCCCAGCCCGTTTTCCCGGGCCAACTCCGCCGCCCGGCTATCAATGCCGGACAGATACAGACGGTTCCACAGGGCTTCCCGTCTCATATGCGCATTTCCCCCCTTATTAAATATGCAACAGCCGCCCGGCCAGACGGCCGGAGGCCCAGGCCCACTGCAGGTTGAAGCCCCCGCAGTCGCCGTCGATATCCAGCACCTCGCCGCAGGCGTAGAACCCCGGCACCAGGCGGCTTTCCATGGTCCGGGGGTCGAGCTCCCCGGTGCGCAGGCCCCCTGCGGTGACCTGGGCCTGGTCAAAGCCGCAGGTGCCGGTGACGGGCAGGGTAAACTCCCGCACCTGGCGGCACAGGGTCTCCAGCTGCCGGTCCGTCAGCTCCGATACCGGCTGGCTGCCGGATATGCCCGCCGCCTTGCACAGCATCCGCCCCAGCCGGGGGTGGACGCTGCCGGTCAGCAGCGCCCCGGCCTCCTGCCGAGATAGGGCCGTCCGCTGGCTACGCAGCCAGGTCAGGGTATCCTCCCGGCTCCACCCGGGCAGAAAATCCAGGTGCAGCGTCAGGCCGTCGCCGCCGGCGGCCACCGCCCGGGACAGGTCGAACACCGCCGGGCCGCTGACGCCGTATTCCGTAAACAGCACCTCTCCCTGACCGGCGGTCAGCGTCTCACCCTCCCGGGTCAGAGTCAGGGCAGCCTGGGCCTTCACGCCCTTGAGCCCCCGGGGGTAGGTGGGGTCGGTGCACACCTGCACCAGGGAGGGGTACAGCACCGTCCGGTGGTGGCCCAGCTGCCGGGCCAGCTGATAGCCGTCCATGCCGCCGCCCAGCTTGGCTCCGGCGGCTCCGCCTGCGGCCAGGATGCACCGCCTGGCCGTGATGACGTCCCCCTCCTCGGTCCGGGCCTGGAACTGCCCGTCCCGGTGCTTCAGCTGGCGGATGACGCAGCCGGTGCGTATCCGGATGTTCTCCTGCTGCTCCAGGGCGAACCGCAGCACATCCAGCACCGATGCCGCCGCATTGCTCAGGGGATACACCCGCCCGCCGGGCTCCGTTACGGTGACCAGCCCCAGCTGCCGGAAGAAGTCCAGGGTCCCCGCCGCCGACAGCTCCGGGTCCTCCAGGGCGAAGCGGCAGAAGTCCGGCTCCTCCCCGTGATAGCGGTCCGGCAGGGCGTATTCGTTGGTGAGGTTGCAGCGGCCGTTGCCGGTGGACAGCAGCTTCCGGCCCACCCGGGCCTGCCGCTCCGCCAGCACCACCTGATGGCCCTGCCGGGCCGCCGTCAGGGCCGCCGCCATGCCCGACGCACCGCCGCCGATGATGAGCACGTTCATCGCTCCGCCTCCAGCCGCTTCCGGGTCAGATACCCCTCCAGCATCAGGGCCGCCGCCACGGCATCCACGGTTTTCTTCCGCTTTTTGGCATTCTGTCCGTTGTTGAACAGGATGTTGTGGGCGTCGATGGTGGTGCGCCGCTCGTCCCAAAGGGTCAGCGGCAGGCCCGTCAGCTCCTTCAAGGTCTCGCCGAAGGCGGCGGCCTTCTCCGCCCGGGGCCCCAGGGTGCCGTCCATGTTTTTGGGATAGCCCAGCACCAGCTCCCCGACCCCGTGCTGGGGGATGAGGGCGGCGATCTCCTGGGCCACCACCTCCGGCCGGCGGCTGTTGATAACGGTGGAAAAGCCCGCCAGCGTCCCGGTGGCGTCGGAAATGGCAATGCCGGTGTGGGCGTCGCCGTAGTCTATGGCCATGATCTTCATGGGAAGTACCTCGCTTTTTTGTCATTCCCCTCTATCATACACGATTTTTCCCCGGCCTGCAACAAAATAAAGACGGTCCAAAAAGGGCTTTGCCCTTTTTGGACCGTCCTGTCAAAAATCTTTTTTGACAAGCTGCGTTTTTATTCCTCCGCCCCGGCGGCGGGCAGGGTCAGCGTCACCTTGAACAGGTCCCCGTCGATGGTCAGGCGGAAGCCGCCGCCCTGCAGGGACATGAGGCTGGTGGCGATGGACAGGCCCAGGCCGCTGCCCTCGGTGGAGCGGGAGCTGTCCCCCCGGACGAAGCGCTCCGTCAGCTCGTCGGCGGAGATGTTCAGGGGATAGCGTGAGATGTTCCGGACCACCATCCGGGCGGTGTCCCCCTCCCTCTCGGTGGTGAGATACACCCGGGTGCCGGGCATGGCATATTTGCAGATGTTGCTCATCAGGTTATCCAGCACCCGCCACAGAAGCCGCCCGTCGGCCATGGCCGCGGCTCCCGGCTCACACAGCGACAGCACCGGCTCCAGCACCTGCTTTTCCAGTCTCTGCTGATACTCGCCGCACACCTGGCTCAACAGCACGTTCAGGTCCGTGGGGGCCAGGGACACCGGGATATTCCCGGTGGACGCCTTGGACGCCTCCACCAGGTCCTCCGTCAGCTTCCGCAGCCGCTGGGACTGCCGGTCCAGCACCGCCAGATACTCCCGCGCCGCGTCGGAGGGCATCTCCTCCTTTTTCAGCAGGTCCACATAGCTGACGATAGACGTCAGCGGCGTCTTGATATCGTGGGACACGTTGGTGATCAGCTGGGTTTTCAGCCGCTCGGACTTCATTTTCTCCTCCACAGCCCGCTGAATGCCCGCCTGCACGGAGTTCAGGTTCTCCGCATGGCGCTTCAGCTCCGGCAGCGCCCCCCGGCTCAGGGTCACGGGGTGGGAAAAGTCCCCCTCCGCCAGCTTCTCGCCTCCCTGCTGCAATTGCCGCAGGGCCAGCACCTGCCAGATGGCCGCCCCCAGCAGCACCAGGTGCAGCGTCACATACAGCGCCGCCTGCCCCCCGTCCATGCCATAGGCGAAGATCAGCAGGTCCGCCGCCATAACGGCCAGCAGCACCGCCGCCGTTTTCCACGCCAGAGGCAGGCCCAGAAACAGACGCCGCAGGTGCCGCCAGGTCCACACGGCCCCCCGGCTGAAAAGCCGCAGCAGCCGCAGCGCCAGCAGGTCGCTGAGCACGGTCCCGGCCTTGCACCGGGCCGTAAACGCCAGCACGAACAGATACGCCAGCGCCACAAATACCGCCAGGCCCAGCGTGGCGGATGGATAGTACACGGCGTCCAGATAGATGTACCACACGCAGGTCAACCCCAGCACAAACAGGTCCACCGGGATCTTCTCCACCCAGGTCAGATGGATGCCCTCATGGCCCGGCCAGTGTCCCGCCGCCGACAGGGAGAACACCAGGGCTGCCGCAGCCACCACAGCGCACACCGCCGTCACGGCCCACAGCATATCCAGGCGCCTGTCCGTATGCACGTTATAGACATATATGTATACCAGCTCGACGCCGCCATACACCGCCGCCGTGCCCGGCAGCAGGGTCAGCAGAAAGGCCAGGGCCTTGGCCCACGGCTTTTCCAGCAGCTTTTTCATTGCGCCGCCCCCTCCATTTTATACCCCTTGCCCCACACCACCTTCAGATACCGGGGCTCTGCGGGGTTGATCTCGATCTTCTCCCGGATGTGCCGCACGTGGACGGCCACGGGATTGTCCGCCGCCGGGTCCTCATGCCACACCCGGCGATAGATCTCGTGGGGCGAGAACACCTTCCCCGGATGCTGCATCAGCAGCCGCAGAATGTCGTATTCCAGGGGCGTCAGGTTCACGGTGTCCCCGTCCACGGTGACGGTTTTGGCGTTGTCGTCCAGGCTCACTCCGCCGATGGTCACGGCGGTGGGGGCCGTATGGCCGCCGCCCAGGGTCATATACCGCCGCAGCTGGGACCGGACCCGGGCCAGCAGCTCCACAGGGTTGAAAGGCTTGGTCACATAGTCATCGGCCCCCATGTTCAGCCCCAGCACCTTGTCCGTATCCTCGGACTTGGCCGTCAGCAGGATCACCGGCAGGTTGTGGCTCTGCCGCAGGCGGGTCATGGCGGTGATGCCGTCCATCCCCGGCATCATCACGTCCAGCAGGATCAGGTGCACCTCCTCCCGGTCCAGCAGGCGCAGGGCCTGATAGCCGTCATAGGCCGTCAGCACCCGGTAGCCCTCGGCACTGAGATAGATATTCAGCGCCGATACGATATCCTTTTCGTCGTCACAGACCAGAATGTTGTACATGGTGTTCGCCTCTCCATTCTCTCAGGCCGCTCCGTCAGAAGGGCAGCAGCTCCTCCCGGCCCCGGCCCCGCAGGGACGCGGCGCTGACCCGGTGCTCGATGGGCTTCCACTCCCCCTTGCTGAACAGCGCCGCAAAGGAGATGGGAATATAAGTAAACATAAACAGCGGGAAGGTGAAGGCGTACAGGACCTTCTTCACCGCCTTGGTATGGATCCGCCGCCACTCGGTGACGGTGGTGATGGCCCCCAGGACAAACAGGGTCAGATACATATTCAGCAGCATCTGCCCCACGGACCACAGGGCGATGGTCAGGTCCTCCCCGTGGACGGCCCCCAGAATGGCCGCCGTCACGTTGCAGACGATGGCCGTGGCCGACAGGACGAAGGCCGGCATAATGGCCGCCGCCATGTCGTAGCAGGAGAAGCTCCCCCCGGCCGCGCCCCGCAGCAGCTTGGCGCCGTAGCCCCGGAATACCTGCAAATACCCCTTGGACCACCGCAGCCGCTGGTTCCAGGACTGGCGGAAGGTGGTGGGCTGCTCGTCATACAGCACCGCCTCGGGGCAGAAGGCGATCTTCCGGCCCCGGGTCACCTGGTCCACGGAGAACTGGATATCCTCCGTCAGCAGGTGGAAGGGCCAGGGGCCC
Organism: Brotocaccenecus cirricatena; assembly: GCF_020687045.1. Lineage (NCBI taxonomy): Bacteria > Bacillati > Bacillota > Clostridia > Eubacteriales > Oscillospiraceae > Brotocaccenecus > Brotocaccenecus cirricatena. Next base: position 14,269 of record NZ_JAJEPW010000033.1, on the reverse strand, counting down.
GTCTCCTCCAGCACCCGGCGGCTGAACAGGAAGCCGGTGCCGGACACGGCGCAGCTGGTGCCCAGCAGGAACCGGGCGTGGTTGAGATACCGGCTCTCCCGCAGGAACCACAGGGCATAACCGGCGCTGATCCAGTTGTCGCCGTAGTTCTTGCTGTTGCGGAAGCTGGTGACGATGTCGTGACCGTCGGAAAACGTCCGGTTCATGGCCTCCACATAGTTGGGAGCCAGGATATTGTCCGCGTCAAACACGAAGTATCCGTCAAATCCCTGGGGATAGTCCTGCTCCAGGTGCTCCAGCAGCTCCTGCAGAGCGTAGCCCTTGCCCACCTGCACCTGGTTGAACCGCTCATACACGTTGGCCCCGGCCACCCGGGCCACCATGGCCGTGTCGTCGGTGCAGTTGTCCGCCAGGACGAAAATGGACAGCAGGCTCTGCGAATACGTCTGCCCCCGGAGGCTGGCGATCAGGTCGCCGATGACCCGCTGCTCGTTCCGGGCACAGATCAGAACGGCGTACCGGTTGTCCTTGGCCGGGCCGTGGGGCCGGGCCTTCCGCAGCCAGGGCACCGGGATATACAGGAACTGATAGGTATAGCAGACGAAGAAAATAACCGCTATGACAAAATTGATGGTTTTTAACGTTTCCATAGGCGCTTTCCTTTCTCTGTGCGTACAGCGTCAAGTGTATCAAGATAATTGATACACCAAGTGTACTACATCTCCTCCGTTCTGTCAAGTGCGGAACGGAGGACGGCTGGATATGAGATGCGGCTTATCTATCCCGGTTTATGACGTCCAGTATAAAGAAAAACACTTAAAGAAACAAGGGGGGAACCTTTAAGATTCCTTAAAGATGGTATAACAGTTTTGTCACCTGGTCGTCACAGTCCGATTTTTCGGACTGTGACCCTGGTATACTGAGGGCACAGTGAAAGAAATTGAGTCTGTCGAAAAACTCAGAAATCTTCCGTCATCGGAAAGGAAGATCGTTACGAAAGAAACCCATCAGGGGTGTCTTTCGTTTGCAATCACAGGTTTTTCGGAACTTTTAAGTTCTGAAAAGCCGCACACAGATTGTCAAAAAAGTCTTTTTTGACAATCTGTGAAATCCCACCGGGAGGTTACGTTATGAACAAGTTTTACGATTATCTGATGCCCGATATGTCCCTGCCCGCCATCGGGGCGCTGGTGCGGTATATCCGCCGGTTCACGGCGGCCATGGGCGGCGACATCCCCGTGGAGGGCCGGATGGGACGCTACGGCTTCTGCGCCGCCGGAGACAGCCAGCAGGTCCGGGTATACTGGGTGCAGGTGGGCCGCCAGCGGATCCCCGTGGACGCGGTGATCTGAGGCATAGGACGCGCCGGGCGGCGCATAGGCTGGGTCTGAGGTGGGGACGATGATGTGCCGATTTTCACAGCTGCGCCGCAAGGAGGTCATCAACATCTGCGACGGCAGCCGCCTGGGCTGCGTGGGGGACCTGGAGCTATGCATCCCGGAGGGCACCGTCAAGGCCCTGATCGTCTTTGGCCCCTGCCGGTTCTTCGGCCTGTTCGGCCGGGGGGAGGACTACTACATCCCCTGGGACTGCGTCCAGCGATTCGGGGAGGATATCATCCTCATCGACAAGCCCTTCCAGCGCCGGGAGGGGGAAAAGAAAAAGCGGCGCTGGTAAAAAAAGCGGCTGTGCCTTTTGTAGCACAGCCGTCTTTTTCAGTCTGTCAAAAAGCCTCGCTGAGCTTGCCGCCCGCAGGCGGCAAGCCTTTTTTGATGAAGTTCACAGCACCTTGGACAAAAAGCTCTGCAGCCGGGGACTCTGGGGGTTGTCGAACAGGGCCTGGGGCTTGTTTTCCTCCATGATGATCCCCTGGTCCATAAACAGCACCCGGCTGGCCACCTCCCGGGCAAAGCCCATCTCGTGGGTGACCACCACCATGGTCATGCCGCTCTGGGCCAGCTCCTTCATCACGTCCAGCACCTCTCCCACCATCTCCGGGTCCAGGGCGGAAGTAGGCTCGTCAAACAGCAGCACCTCCGGCTCCATGCACAGGGCCCGGACGATGGCAATGCGCTGCTTCTGGCCGCCGGAAAGGCGGGAGGGGTACTCCCCTGCCCGGTCCGCCAGGCCCACCCGCTCCAGCAGAGCCATGGCCCGGGCCTCCGCCGTCTGCTGGGACTCCTTTCTCAGCAGCATAGGGGCCAGGGTCAGGTTCTTCAGCACCGTCATGTGGGGGAACAGGTTGAACTGCTGGAACACCATGCCCATTTTCATCCGCTGGCGGTTCAGGTCGGCGGCGGGGTCCGTCAGGTCCACGCCGTCCAGAAGGATTTTCCCGCTGTCCGGGGTCTCCAGCCGGTTCAGGCACCGCAGAAAGGTGGATTTTCCGCTGCCGGAGGGGCCGATGATGCACACCACGTCCCCCTTCTCGATGTCGGTGGAGATGCCGTCCAGCACGGTGACGCCGCCGAAGCTCTTGTGCAGGTCCTTAACGCTTATCACTTCTGCGCAGCCTCCTTTCCAGCAGTCCCAGCAGCTGGGTCATGCCGATGACCAGCACCAGATACACCACGGCCACCAGCATCAGGGGGTTGAAGGAATCATAGGTGTTGTTGCGGATCAGGTTCCCGGCCCGGGTCAGGTCCTGCACCGCCACATAGCCCGCCACGGCGGTCTCCTTCAGCAGGGCGATCATCTCGTTGCCGATGGCCGGCAGGATGTTCTTCATGGCCTGGGGCAGCACGATATGCCAGGCGCTCTGCAGCCGGGACAGGCCCAGGCTGCGCCCGGCCTCCATCTGGCCCGGGTCCACGGCGGCGATGCCGCTGCGCACCAGCTCCGCCACATAGGCCCCGGAGTTGATGCCGAAGGTGACGATGCCCACCACCAGTCCGTCGGAGGACTTGAGAATCAAAAAGTAGAAGATCAGCAGCTGCACCACCACCGGGACGCCCCGGATCACCGTGGTATACACGCTGCACAGCCAGCAAAGGGGCCGCAGCAGGCGGCTGTCCTGGCCGCAGTACTTGATCATGGCCACCAATGACCCGATGACCACGCCGATGACCAACGCCCCCGCCGTGATGATGAGAGTGTTCTTCAGCCCGTCCACCAGCAGGAGATAGCGCTGCTTCTCCACAAAGGTAGTCTCCAGCTGGGCCAGCCACCGGGCGAAAAACTGGCCAATACTCTGCAAAGCTTCCATCAGCTCAGGGGGGACACATACACGGTGTCATACTCCTGGAAAATCTGCTCCACAGTGCCGTCCTGCAGCAGCTGGCTCAGGGCCTGGTTCACCTGGTCCACCAGGTCGCTGCCCTTGGCAAAGGCCAGGGCGTAAGGCTCGCTGGTCATGGCCTCGTCCAGCACGGTGAGGTTCTGCTCCCCGGCCATCTTCACGGCCACCTCGTTGTCCACCACCCACGCGTCGGCCTTGCCGCTGGTCAGGGCGGCCTGGGCGTCGATGTTGGAGGCGAAGGACAGGATCTCATACCCGTTATCCAGGCAGTAGGTCTCGGCGGTGGTGCCGGTCTGGACGGCGATGGTCTTGCCGGTAAGGTCGGCCTTGCTCTGAATGTCGCTGCCGGGGTTCACCACGATCACCTGGTTGGCCAGGAAATAGGGGTCACTGAAGTCGCAGTTTTTCAGACGGTCGGCGGTGATGCTGATGCCCGCCACACCGGCATCATAGCGCCCGGCCTGGATGCCGGGGATGATGGAGTCGAAATCCACCTGCTCCCACACCAGCTCCATGCCCAGCTTGTCGGCAATGGCCTGCATCAGCTTGGGCTCGATGCCCACGATGTCGCTGCCGTCCAGGGACTCGAAGGGCGGGAAGTCCGGGCTGGTGGCCACCACCAGCTGCTTCTTCTCGCCGGGGTTGGTATCGGTGTCGGTATCGGTATTCTTGCTGCCGCAGGCGGCCATGGTCAGCAGCATGGCGGCGGCAAAAAACAGGCACAGGAATCTGGTAAAATGTTTCATATCAATATCTCCGTTTCTTTCATGTATGTTGTTTGTATAGAGTCAGATTCACATACATGGTCGTCGTCGGAGAATGGTATACATAGTCATATAAACGCCCTTTCAGTGAATAAAAATTGAAAACCAAGTGCGGTTACGGATAAAGATACTATCACACCGACCTGGTCATGTCAAGTGTTATTCGAATAAAAATACAAAAAATAACCCCATACGCATTTTTATGCGTATGGGGCCGTGCGTTATTCCTGGGGATTGGGGATGGTGACGGCGATGCCGTTGACCTCCACCCCGTCGTCGGCGGGGATGAGGATGAACCGCCGCCCGTCGATGATCCGGGCCTCCACCATATAGCTGTATTCCGGCGGCACGGTGATCTTCACCTCCGGGGTGGTGATCTGGAACTTCCCGGCCTCGATGATGTTCCGGGGGTTCAGGGCCGCGTCCTGGCCGTACTGCCTGCGGCACTGGTCCTGAAAGGCCTCCACCTTCTCCTCCGGCACGCCGCTGCCGGTGAGCACGTCTCCCACCTCCCGGACGGACAGGGTCAGCGGCTCCGGGTCCCGGCTCTCCTTGTGCTCCTGGATGCGGCCCCGCAGCTGCTCATGGACCGCCTGCACCACGTCATAGCTGCAGTCCTTCTCTAAGGTCTCCGTCAGGGCGGCGGCGAACAGGTTCTGCTGCTCCTGGGGGGACATGGGGGCCTCCTGAACGCAGAACACCGCGTCGATGACCTCCTGGTGCAGCTGGGCGGTGTCCTTGCTGTAAAACAGGGCGTTATAGATGTTGGCGGCCCGGTCGTCAAAGGCCGGGAACAGGAAGCCCAGGGCCGGAGGCTGGGCGATATGCCCGGTGGAGCTGCCCCGGAACTCCTTGTCCCGGTCGCTGTACTGCAAGGCCAGGGTGGGGTCCTTCACCGGGCATATGGCGCACACGAAATACCGGAACACCGTCTCCGATGCGTCGGGGACCTCCAGGTCGTCCCGGCTGCGATGGGGCACGTCATAGGTATCGGCGGCCAGCAGGATCAGATAGCTGCTCTCGCCCATGTCGATGGCGTCGATGATCCGGCGGTACAGGCTCTCCCGGGCGTTGGCGTCCTGGAGCTCCGTCTGGCGCAGGGTCTGCAGCAGGCGGTGCTCGTCGCTGTCCGCCACCTGGGCGGTGGAAAACACGATGTCGATGAGGTTCCGGCCCAGGGCGCCGGACAGGGTCTTTTTCAGCAGGTTCAGATACATCTCCTGCTCCTCCTGGGACAGCAGGCCCAGCGGCGCGTCCACATAGGAGATGATCTGGCGGCTGCTGCTGACATAGCAGCCGTATACCTTGCTGATGGCGGTGCGGTCCGGCTTGAACCGCCGCCGCAGCTCGTTTAGCTCCTTCTGATTCATCCGTTCTTCCTCCCACAGGCAATTTTCTCTCATCATAGCACGATTTGCCCCGCCGGGCAAGAAAAAATCCGCCCTTGCAAGCCGGGACGGTATCTGCCATAATAGAGAAAAATGAGACAAAGCAGGTTTTGCATATGGATACAAACAGCAACCAGGCCCGCCGGGTGGTCATCGGCATCACCGCCCATGTGGACGCGGGCAAAACCACCCTGGCCGAGGCCATGCTCTACCGCACCGGCCGGCTGCGGAAGCTGGGCCGGGTGGACCACGGCAGCGCCGCCATGGACAGCCATCTGCTGGAGCGGGAGCGGGGCATCACCATCTTTTCCAGCCAGGCGGAGCTGCCCATCGGGGATCTGGAGGTGACTCTGCTGGACACCCCGGGCCATGTGGACTTCTCCGCCGAGATGGAGCGTACCCTGTCGGTGCTGGACTATGCCATTCTGGTGATCAGCGGCGCCGACGGCGTCCAGGCCCACACCCGCACCCTGTGGCGGCTGCTGGAGCTGTACCGGATCCCCACGTTTCTCTTCGTGACGAAAATGGACTTCGGCCGCTGCGGCCGGGGGCAGATGATGGAGCATCTGCGCCATGAACTGGGGGAGGGGTGCGTGGACTTCACCCCCGCGGACCGGGAGCGGCGCATGGAGCAGCTGGCCACCTGCCGGGAGGATGCCCTGGAGGCGTATCTGGACGGCGGAGAGGTCCCCGACGCCCTGGTGCGGCAGCTGGTGGGGCGGCGGCTGGTTTTTCCCTGCTGGTTCGGCTCCGGGCTGAAGCTGGAGGGCATCGACGAATTTCTGGAGGGGCTGGCCCGGTATGTGGAGCCTCCTGCCTATCCCGCTGCCTTCTCCGCCCGGGTGTTCAAGATCAGCCACGACCCCCAGGGCAAGCGCCTGACCCACCTGAAGGTCACCGGCGGGACCCTGCGGGTCCGGGACGCCGTGCCCTATGCCGGGCACCAGGAGAAGGCCGCCCAGCTGCGCCTTTACAGCGGCGGCCGGTTCCGGGCGGTGGACCAGGTCCCCGCCGGAGGCGTGTGCGCCGTCCAGGGACTGACGGCCACCTGCGGCGGCCAGGGCCTGGGGGCGGAGGAATCCGGCGTCCGGCCGGTGCTGGAGCCGGTGATGCGCTATCGGGTGGCCCTGCCGCCGGACTGCGACAGCCGCACCCTGCTGCCCCAGCTGCGCCAGTTGGAGGAGGAGGACCCTCAGCTGCGCTTCACCTCCCACGGAGGGGAGATTCATGTGTCCCTGATGGGCCGCATCCAGGCGGAAATTCTCAAAAGCCTGGTGTCGGAGCGCTTCGGCGTGGAGATCGACCTGGACCGGGGCCGGGTTTTGTATAAGGAGACCATCGACGGCCCCGTGGAGGGCGTGGGCCACTTTGAGCCCCTGCGGCACTATGCGGAGGTGCACCTGCTGCTGGAGCCCCTGCCCCAGGGCAGCGGCGTGGTGACGGCCACCCGATGCAGCGAGGACCAGCTGGACCGGAATTGGCAGCGGCTGATCCTGACCCATCTGCAGGAGAAGGACCACCTGGGAGTCCTCACCGGCTCCGCCATCACCGACGTGAAGATCACCCTGATGTCCGGCCGGGCCCATGTGAAGCACACCGAGGGAGGCGACTTCCGCCAGGCCACCTATCGGGCGGTGCGCCAGGGGCTGATGCAGGCTAAAAGCCGCCTGCTGGAGCCGTATTACGCCTTCCGGCTGGAGGTACCGCCGGAGCAGCTGGGCCGGGCCATCAACGATGTGCGCCTGCGCAGCGGCAGCTTCGACACCCCGGAGGAGGCCGGGGACCTGACCTTGCTGCGGGGCCGGGTGCCGGTGACGGAGTTTGACGACTATGCCCAGGAGGTGGCGTCCTATACCGGCGGCCGGGGCCGCCTGTCCCTGGAACCGGCGGGCTACGGCCCCTGCCATGATCCGGAGGCCGTGATCGCGGCGGCGGACTATGACCCGGAGGCCGACCCGGACAACACGCCGGACTCCGTGTTCTGCGCCCACGGCGGCGGCTTCACCGTGAAGTGGGACAAGGTGCCGGAGTATATGCACCTGCCCGGCTGCCTGGAAAAGCCCCGGGAGGACACGCCGGTGCGCCGCCGGTGCATCCGCCTGGACGATGCGGAGCTGGAGGCCATCATGACCCGGGAGTTCGGCCCCGTGCGCCGTCCCCTGTACCGTGCGCCGGAGAAGCGGGAAGCCCCTGCCGATACCGGCCTGCGGGAGATCGGCCAGCGCTGCTATGTGGTGGACGGCTACAACGTGATCTTCGACTGGGAGGAGCTCCACGCCCTGGCGGACCGGGACCTGTCCGCCGCCCGGGAGCGGCTGATGGACACCCTGTGCGGCTGGGCCGCCTTCACCCACACCCGGGTGGTGCTGGTGTTCGACGGGTACAAGGTCCCCGGCAATACCGGGGAGAAGTTCGACTACCGGGGCATCCATGTGGTATACACCCGGGAGCGGGAAACCGGCGATATGTACATTGAGCGGTTTTTGCAGCAGGTGGGAAAAAACGACCACGTCCGGGTGGTGACCTCCGACGGGCTGATCCAGCTGTCGGCGGTGCGCACCGGGGCCATGCGCATGTCCTCGGCGGAGTTTGGCCACCAGGTGTCCGAGGCCGCCGGCCAGATCGCGGAAATTCTGAAAACCATGCACCAGTCCGGCGGCAGCACCATCGGCCAGCGGATAAATAAGAGCTGAAAAAGCCTGTGTATTCGGTGTGAATACACAGGCTTTTTCAACGGATTTTCGTGTAATTGCTCAATCATTTCTTCTTGGGTTATTCGTCAGCCCCAGCAGATAATCCACGGATACATCATAGAACTCTGACAGGCGGATCAGTATATCCGTGGGGATATCCCGCTCTCCCCGCTCATAGTTACTGTAGACCCGCTGGGAGCAGCGCAGGCGCTCTGCCACCTGCCGCTGCAGCAGGTCCCGATCTTCCCGCAGATCACGCAGACGCTGATATGCCATGCTCACTCACCTCGGATATAGAGTAACACAGCGCATTTTGTTCTATTGATAAGTAGCGCAAAATGCGCTACACTGGGATTGGATACATGTATTGACAATACAGGGAGGTTATGGAAAATGTACGAAAGAGTGGGAGAAGAGATCAAACGTCGTGTCCGCTTCCTAGTCATCCGTCGGACTTTGCTGATGGCCGTTCTGGTCATAGCGGCGGTTGCAGCTGTAGGATCCAACAATGAGGATCTGGTGGCGCCTGCGATCATTGCGGGCATCATCGTCATCATCTGGGTCTATTCCAGCGCCAGGCTGCAATATCTTCTTCTGTACGGCTACGGTGAACTCATCGACAAGGTATCGGACCTGGAGGCCCGCAGCCAGGGCGGCAAAAAGGGAGGACGGAAGCCCCAGCGGCCCGCAGAGTCCCATACGGAGCCGAATGCGGAGCCGGAGCCGGAACCGGATTGCAGCGACGAGGGCCAGCCTAAAACCAAACGGCGGCCGGACGGCAGCTGGAAATGCATGTTCTGCGACCACATGAACCCTTCCGGCAAGGACTACTGCCAGAAGTGCGGGGCGGAAGCATTTTTCGATCAGCCGTGACGGAGTTTTTCTCTGCTCCCGGGGCCGGACAGACGGGATTCCGCCTGTTCGGCCCCGTTCGGCGTAAAACCCCCGGAAAATCCCGCCATTTTCCGGGAAAAAACTCTTGCGCTGGGAGTGTTTTTGTGGTAAACTACTGCATAGTAAGGAAGTGTTGACGGAGAGTGGACAGTTTGTCCGCTCTTTTTCTTGGGCAAATTTGCCCCCTTAAAAATTCCGGAAAAGACAGGAGGTCCGGCATGAAAAAGGTAACGGAGCTGGTGGCGGAGCTGGCCGCGCCCGCCGTGGCGGAGCAGGGCTGCACCCTGTGGGACGTGGAATACGTCCGGGAGGCCGGTCAGTGGTATCTGCGGCTGTATCTGGACAAGGACGGCGGCGTGGACATTCTGGACTGCGAGGCCGTCAGCCGCAAGGTCAGCGACCTGCTGGACCAGGCGGACCCCATCGAGGGCAGCTATACCTTTGAGGTGTCCTCCGCCGGGGCCGAGCGCCCCTTGAAGCGCCCCTCGGACTTTGAAAGGTTCCTGGGCTCCCCGGTGCTGGTGAAAACCTACAAGCCCAAGGACGGGCGCAAGGAGTTTGCCGGTGTGCTGGCGGGGTACGACAACGGGGCCGTGCTGCTGGATATGGGCGGGGCGGAGCCTCTGCGGTTCGAGAAGCCGGAGCTGGCCCTGGTCCGTCTGCGTGTGGAATTCTGACGATACAGTATAGAATAGGAGAAATACCATGAAATGCGAAGAAATCTTTGCCGCGCTGGAATTGCTGGAAAAGGAACGCGGTATTCCCCAGGACTTCATGATGGGCAAGATCATCCAGGCCCTGACCGCCGCCTATAAGAAGGACCACGAGGGCGTGGAGAACGTCATCGTGGACGTCAACGAGGAGAAGAAGGACCTGCGGATGTACGTGCAGAAGGAGATCGTGGAGGAGGTGGAGAACCCCGGCTCCCAGATCTCTCTGGAGGACGCCCGGGCCATGTCCGCCAAGTATCAGCTGGGCGGCGTGGTGAACATCCCCGTGAAGAACGTGGAGTTCGGCCGCATCGCCGCCGGAAACGGCAAGCAGGTCATCATCCAGGGCCTGCGGGAGGCGGAGCACGGCATGATCTATGACGAGTGGGGCTCCAAGGAGCACGAGATCCTCACCGGCACCGTCCACCGCATCGACCCCCGGGGCACCGTGCATCTGCGCATCGGCTCCGGCAGCGAGGCCACCGAGGGCCTTATGGGCTCCAACGAGCAGGTCCCCGGCGAGGAGCTTACCGAGGGGCAGCTGGTAAAGGTCTATCTGGTGGAGGTCCGCCGCACCACCCGGGGTCCCCAGGTGATGGTGTCCCGGACCCATCCAGGCCTGGTGAAGCGCCTGTTTGAGCTGGAGGTGCCCGAGATCTACGACGGTACCGTGGAGATCCGCTCCATCGCCCGTGAGGCCGGCAGCCGCACCAAGATGGCCGTGTGGTCCTCCGACGAGAACGTGGACCCCATCGGCGCCTGCGTGGGCCCCAAGGGCCAGCGGGTGGCCGCCGTGGTCAACGAGCTGCGGGGCGAGAAGATCGACATCATCAAGTATTCCGACGACCCCGCCGAATACATCGCCGCCGCCCTGGCTCCCGCCGACGTGGTGGAGGTGCGCCTGTCCGACGAGGGCAAGCTCTGCCGGGTCATCGTCCCCGACGACCAGCTGAGCCTGGCCATCGGCAAGGAGGGGCAGAACGCCCGCCTGGCCGCCCGTCTCACCGGGTACAAGATCGACATCAAGCCCGCTTCCTATACCGGGGAGTAAGCGATACAGGAAAGGAGGACCATCATGCAGAAGCCGCGGAAGATTCCACAGCGCATGTGCGTGGGCTGCCGGGAAAAGCGGGACAAAAAGGACCTGCTGCGGGTGGTCCGCACGCCGGAGGGCCAGCTGGTGCTGGACGCCACCGGCAAGAAGTCCGGCCGGGGCGCCTATGTGTGCCGGGACCCGCAGTGCCTGAAGAAGGCCCGGAAATCCCGGGCGCTGGACCGGATGCTGGAGGTCAGCATCCCCGACGAGGTTTATGAGGCGCTGGAGCGCCAGATGGAAACGGAAGCATGACAGAACACATTTTATCCATGATCGGCCTGGCCAAAAAGGCCGGTCAGGTGGCCATCGGCGAGGAGCCGGTGGGCTCCGCCGCCCGGGCCAAGGACGCCCGGGTCATCCTGGTGGCCCAGAACGCCGCCGGGTCTGTGCGCCGGGCCATGTCCTTCGGCCAGACCGGGGCATGCCTGTGCCTGACGGTGCCCTTTGACAAGGACCAGCTGGGCCGTGCCCTGGGCCGCACCAGCTGCGCCATGGCGGCCATAACGGACATCGGCTTTGCCGAGGCCATCGTCAAAAAGCTGGCGGCGCTGGACCCGGAGCGATACGCCCCGGCGGCCCAGCGGCTGGAGGTAAAGGCCCTTCGCGCGGCCCAGCGCCGGGCGGAGCAGGCCCAGCATGAAAAGAATCTGCGCCGGGGCAAGAAAAAAGCCGCCCCGGTTCAAGCGGCCCCTGCGCCCCAAGCGCCGCAGAAGCCGGAAAGGTCCGCCCGCCGTCCCCGGCGGCCCGGGCCGCGTCCCCAGGGGAACAGGCCCCGCTTTGCGGGCTCCCGCCCGGTCCACAAGGGCAAGGGCTCCCCGAAAACCAGTAAGTAAGGAATCGAATCACAAAGATGGAGGTGGCTCTATTTGGGTAGCGTAGGTAACAAATACAGAGTGCATGAGGTGGCGAAGGACTTCGGCGTCCCCACCAAGCAGATCACGGAGATTTTGACCAAGTATGCCGAGACGCCCAAAAACCATATGCAGGTTTTGGGGGATCGGGAGCTGTCTTTGATCTTTGAGAGCCTGACCCAGCACAACCAGGTCTCCGGCATCCAGGCGATCTACGCCGACGCCGCCAAGCCTGCCGAGAAGAAGGCGGAGCCTGCCAGGCAGCAGCCTGCCGCCAGGAAGGCCGAGGCCGAGAAGAAGCCCGGCCAGCAGGCACAGCAGCCCCAGCCGGAGAAGAAGCCCGTCAGCCGCGTGCCCCAGACCAAGGTGGTGGACACCCGCAAGGCCACGGCCGTGAACATGGACAAGTACGACGAGAAGCTCCAGGATATGGCCGACGCCCGCACCGGCAACAGCCGCCGGGACCAGCGCCAGACCCAGGGCAAGGAGAAGATCCGCAGCAAGTCGGGCCGCCGCAGCGGCCCCCAGAGCAACAAGAGCAAGCAGGAGGAGGCCGACCGGCTGCGCCGCCTGCGGCTGGAGGTCATCAAAAAGACCCCCGTCACCGTGCAGATCCCCGATGAGATCAGCGTGGGCGAGCTGGCCAGCCGCATGAAGAAAACCGGCGCAGAGGTGGTCAAGTGCCTGATGAAGAACGGCGTCATGGCCTCCCTGAGCCAGATCATCGACTTCGACACCGCCGCCATCATCGCCGAGGAGATGGGCTGCAAGGTGGAGAAGGAAGTGGTGGTCACCATCGAGGAAAAGCTCATCGACGACCACAAGGACGAGGACAAGGACCTGGTGCCCCGTGCCCCCGTGGTGGTGGTCATGGGTCACGTGGACCACGGCAAGACCAGCCTGCTGGACTATATCCGCAACGCCCATGTGGCCAGCGGCGAGGCCGGCGGCATCACCCAGCACATCGGCGCCTATCAGGTGCAGATCAACGGCAAGCCCATCACCTTCCTGGACACCCCCGGCCACGAGGCCTTCACCTCCATGCGCGCCCGGGGCGCCATGGTCACGGATATCGCCATCCTGGTGGTGGCCGCCGAGGACGGCATCATGCCTCAGACCGTGGAGTCCATCAACCACGCCAAGGCCGCCGGTATCCCCATCATCGTGGCCATCAACAAGATGGATAAGCCCGAGGCCAACCCCGAGCGCATCAAGCAGCAGCTCACCGAATACGGCCTGGTGTGCGAGGAGTGGGGCGGCGACACCATTGTCTGCCCCATCTCCGCCAAGACCGGCATGGGCGTGGACAACCTGCTGGAGATGCTGACCCTTACCGCCGAGGTGGGCGAGCTGAAGGCCAACCCCAACCGCGCCGCCCAAGGCACCGTTATCGAGGCCCGGCTGGATAAGGGCCGGGGCCCCGTGGCTACCCTGCTGGTGCAGAACGGCACCCTGAAGCAGGGCGACATCATCATCGCCGGTACTGCCGTGGGCCGCGTCCGGGCCATGGTGGGCGACAAGGGCCAGAAGCTGACCTCCGCCGGTCCCTCCGTGCCTGTGGAGATCACCGGCCTGTCCGAGACTCCCTCCGCCGGCGCCACCTTCAACGCCGTGGCCGACGAAAAGCTGGCCCGGGAGCTGGTGGAGCAGCGCAAGGAGGAGGCCCGCGCCAAGGCCAACGCCCCTGTCACCAAGGTCTCTCTGGAGGATCTGTTCAGCCAGATTCAGGCCGGTGAGATGAAGAATCTGAACATCATCGTCAAGGCCGACGTTCAGGGCTCTGTGGAGGCCGTGAAGGCGTCTCTGGAGAAGCTCAGCAACGACGAGGTCCGGGTCCGGGTCATCCACGGCGGCGTGGGCGCCATCAACGAGTCCGACGTGATGCTGGCCTCCACGTCTCAGGCCATCATCGTGGGCTTCAACGTCCGCCCCGACAACGCCGCCCGGGATTCCGCCGCCCGCGCCCATGTGGACATGCGGATGTACCGCGTGATCTATGACGCCATCAACGAAATTGAGTCCGCCATGAAGGGCATGCTGGCCCCCAAGTTCCGGGAGGCTCTGCTGGGCCATGCGGAGGTCCGCCAGACCTACAAGGTCTCCGGCGTGGGCACCGTGGCCGGCTGCTACGTGCAGGACGGCAAGCTCCAGCGGAAGGACTGCCAGGTCCGCCTGGTCCGGGACGGCATCGTCATCCACGAGGGCGTTCTGGCCTCTCTGCAGCGGTTCAAGGACTCCGTCAAGGAGGTGGCCGCAGGCTACGAGTGCGGCCTGTCCATCGAGAAGTTCAACGACATCAAGGAAGGCGACATCATCGAAGCCTTCACTATGGAAGAAATCCCCCAGTAACGGCATATGCCGCCCCGGAACGCAAACCGGTCCGGTCGCCTTCCTGCGCAGCGCCGCTGCGCCCGCACGCAAGTGCGTCCAAGTGTTTTGCGAAGCAAAACCTTGCTTTGGCGGAATTCACTTCCGCCAAAGAGGGTCATATCCGGGGTCCCCATGAAACCCCGTTTCATGGGGCAGGCGACATTATCGAAGCCTTCACCATGGAGGAGATCCCCCAGTAACGGCATATGCCGCCCCGGAACGCAAACCGGTCCGGTCGCCTTCCTGCGCAGCGCCGCTGCGCCCG
>NZ_JAJEPW010000032.1:0-34196 GCF_020687045.1 Brotocaccenecus cirricatena | reverse complement strand
GTGCGCCGCAGCCCTGGCCATCGCATTGGCAGTGATATTTCGCCGGGGCACTCTGTGTTATATCAGTTTCTTCTGTTTCTCTTAATAGGAGCCCAGGTCAGCGGACTTGTCGCCCTGGGGGTCCACACCGAACTTATAGTCGTTGCCGGGCAGGATGGCGTTGAGGATCACGCCCGCCAGGGCGGCGATGGCCAGGCCGGTCAGGGTGACGTCGGCGCCGCCCACGGTGAAGGTGATGCCGCCGGTGGAGCTGAAGCCCAGGCCGCTGACGAAGATCACCGCCGCGATGATGAGGTTCCGGGACTTGGTCAGGTCCACCTTGTTTTCCACCACGTTCCGCACGCCCACCGCGGAGATCATACCGTACAGGATGAAGCTGACGCCGCCCACGATGGCGGTGGGGATGGAGTTCACCAGGGCGTCGAACTTGGGGGAGAAGGACAGGATGATGGCGTACAGGGCGGCCAGGCGGATGACCCGGGGGTCATAGACCCGGGACAGGGCCAGCACGCCGGTGTTCTCGCCGTAGGTGGTGTTGGCGGGGCCGCCGAACATACCGGCCACCATGGTGGCCAGGCCGTCGCCCAGCAGGGTGCGGTGCAGGCCGGGGTCAGCGATGAAGTTCTTGCCGGTGGTGGAGGAGATGGCGGACATGTCGCCGATGTGCTCCATCATGGCGGCGATGGCGATGGGGGCCATCACCAGGATGGCGGTCAGGTCAAACTTTGCCAGGACGAAGTGCTGCAGGCCCACGAAGTTGGCGCCGCCGACCTCGGTGAAGTCCACCTTTCCGGCGATCAGGGCCACGATGTAGCTGCCTACCACACCCAGCAGGATGGGGATGATCTTGACCATGCCCTTGCCCCAGATGTTGGCCACCACGATGATGGCGATGGCCACCAGAGCCAGCCACCAGCAGGTGGAGGCGTTGGCGATGGCGGAGCCGGACAGGTTCAGGCCGATGAGGATGATGATGGGTCCGGTGACGATGGGGGGGAAGAAGCGCATGACCTTCTGGGGACCCACCAGCTTGAACAGCAGGGCCAGGATCAGATACAGGGCGCCGGCCACCACAATGCCGCCCAGGGCGTAGGGCAGCTTTTCCTCGCCGCTCATGCCGGCGAACTTGCCCACATCCAGGCTGGCCACCGCCTCAAAGCCGCCCAGGAAGGCGAAGGAGGAGCCCAGGAAGGCGGGAACCTTCAGCTTGGTGCACAGGTGGAACAGCAGGGTGCCGAGACCGGCAAACAGCAGGGTGGTCTGGATGGACAGGGGCAGACCGTACTTGGTGACCAGGATGGGCACCAGCACGGTGGCGCCGAACATGGCGAACAGGTGCTGCAGGCCCAGCACCAGCATCCGGGGAACACCCAGCTCCCGGGCGTCGTAGATGGCGTCTTGTCCAAGGTTTTTCTTCATGTGACAGTTCCTCTCTTTCTTTTGCGCTGATCTATGTGATGTTTATTGCTGACGGAAGGGTGGATAATGGCCAAAAAAAATGACCGGTAAAAATACCGGTCAGAAGGGAAAAACGGAAATAAAAACAGCGGGAGCGGAGATTTTGCTGCGCAGAACGTTGAACTTCATCTCGATCACTCCCCTCAGAATTTTCTTGCCTATTATACGGGACCGGAGGGCAAATTGCAATGCATTCTTTTCCCAAGAAAACGGCGCATAAGCGCCGCCTTGCTTGTCTATTCTGCATAATAAAGGCCCCGCAGCAGCCGCCCGGCCATGCGGCGGCCCAGCTGCGGCAGGTCGAACCCGCCCTGATAGATGCGCCACTCGAACAGGGCTCCCCGGTGCAGCACCACCAGCTCCTCCACCACCTGATCCGGGTCGTGGGAGGGGTGGATGCTGCCCTCCTGCTGGCACAGCGTCACCAGCTCCAGCAGCACCCGGAAGTATACCCGCCCGGCGTTTTTCTGCAGCACCCGCTGCTCCGGATACCGCAGCCCGTGGATAAACGCCTTATACAGCACCGGGTCCGACACGCTGATCTCCAGGGACCGGCCCACAAAGTCCAGCAGCTTCTCCCGGGCGGGCCGGGCGGTGTCCGCCAGATATGCCTCCTCCAGCTCGCTGTATGCATCGTCCACATGGCTGGTCACCTGAATGGCCAGCTCGTCCTTGCTTTTGAAATAGTGATAGATGTTGCCCACGGAGCATCCGGCGGTCTGGGCGATCTCCTCCACGGAGACGTTTTCAAAACCCTCCCGGTCAAACAGGTCCAGGGCGGCGCTCTGGATGCGGCTGCGCATCTCCAGGGCCTGGCGTTTTCTTGCGGTCATTCTCTCGGACATAGTCGTTCCTCTTGCAAATCCTGTGATACATCTATATTATCGCTTTGAACAGGCAAAGTCAAGCCCCCGGGGCCACCGGGCGGTAAGCGCGGCGGCCCCGGGAAAAGGAGCTTTGCCTTTGCTTGGCGGACTATTCCATCTCCGCCAGGGCGGCGTTATACAGGTCGTTGCGGGGCAGACCGGTGTCCTCCGCCACCCGGCGGACGGCGTCCTTCATCCGGACCCCCTCCTGCCGCAGGCGCAGCACCTGCCGCACCCCCTGCTCCAGAGTCACCGCCGGGGCGGCGGCTTTTTCGGCTCCGGCCACCACCAGGACGTACTCCCCTCTTGGATCCTTCTCCTGATACAGCTCCACCGCCTGGGCCAGGGTAGTGCGCACCGTCTCCTCGTGGAGCTTGGTCAGCTCCCGGCACAGGGCCACGGGCCGGTCCCCCAGCACCTCCAGCATATCCGCCAGAGTGGGCCGCAGCTTGTGGGGAGCCTCGTGGAACACCATGGTCCGCTCCTCATGGGACAGCTCCTCCAGCCGGGTGCGGCGCTCCTTTTTGTTGGCGGACAAAAATCCCTCGAAGCAGAAGCGCCCGGTGGGCAGGCCCGACACCGCCAGGGCGCACACGGCGGCGCAGCAGCCGGGGATGGCCTGCACGGTGATGCCCTGCTGGCCGCACAGGCGCACCAGGTCCTCTCCGGGGTCGCTGATGGCCGGGGTGCCGGCGTCCGTCACCAGGGCGCAGCTCTCCCCGCCCAGCAGGCGCTCCGCAATGGCGGGGCCGGCGGCGGCCCGGTTGTGCTCGTGATAACTGACCAGGGGCTTCCGGATGTCAAAATGGTTCAGCAGCCGCAGGGACACCCGGGTGTCCTCGGCGGCGATAAAATCGGCCTGGGCCAAAGTCTCCACCGCCCGGGGAGACAGGTCCCCCAGGTTGCCGATGGGCGTTGCCACCAGGTATAAGGTTCCAGCCATGGTATCTTACTCCTTGTCTCGAAAATAAGCGCGGCGGACGTCCTCCGTCTCGCCGCCGTCCGGCCCCCGCAGTAGCAGAGGCGGCTCCGTCGTCAGCCCCGGCCGTCCACCCAGCCGGGTCTCCAGCAAAAACAGCGACGGCCGGGCCGCCGCCGTGTGGTGCACAAAGCGCAGGCGCTTGGGCTCCAGCCGCACCCGCCGCAGCTCCTCCAGCACGTCCGCCAGCCGGTCCGGCCGGTGCACCAGGCAGAAGCTGCCGCCCCAGGTCAGGGCCCGGGCCGCTGCGGCGCACAGCTGGGCCAGGGTGCAGTCCGTCTCCGCCCGGGCGGTGCGGCGGGCGGCGTCCGGGGCCACGGCTCCGGCCTCCGGCGGGAAATACGGTGGGTTGGACACCGCCAGCCGGAACCGTCCCGGCGGCAGCAGCCCCGGGTCCCGCAGGTCCCCCTCCAGGCACCGCAGCCGGCCCTGAAGGCCGTTTTCCTCCGCCGTCCGCCGGAACAGGGCGCAGGCCTGCGGCTGAAGCTCCACCCCGGTGACCGTCAGCTCCGGCTCCCGGGCCAGCAGCAGCAGGCTCAGAAGCCCCGTTCCGGCCCCCAGCTCGCACACGGTCATGCCCCGCCGCAGCCGGGGGAAGGCCCCCAGCAGGAACGTGTCCGTGGAGGGGCGGAACAGCCCGTCGTCGTATAGAAATGTGTACCCTCCCGGCCAGAGCCGGTCCCGGTGCTCCATGGCGTCGCCCTCCTGCGGAATTTTCTTTCAGTATAATATACTTTTTCACAGGACGCAAGGCCATCTCCGGCCCCGGGACTGTAAACCGCCACGAAAAATGAAAGTTTCCGGATATTTCCCACCGGCAGGGGGTTGCAATTTTGGATTTTCATGATACAATATGCTCATAATCTAAATGGAGGTGCTACTATGGCTTATCAGATCGGCTCTGCTTGT
Source organism: Brotocaccenecus cirricatena (assembly GCF_020687045.1). Taxonomy (NCBI): domain Bacteria; kingdom Bacillati; phylum Bacillota; class Clostridia; order Eubacteriales; family Oscillospiraceae; genus Brotocaccenecus; species Brotocaccenecus cirricatena. The sequence continues at coordinate 29,984 of NZ_JAJEPW010000032.1, read as the reverse complement.
GTCAGCTGCGGCGCTTGCGCTGACGTCTGTCCCGTGGGTGCTATTTCCCAGGGTGACGATCGTTATGTGATCGATGCTAACGCCTGCCTGGACTGCGGTACCTGCAGTGATACCTGCCCCAACGGCGCTATCAATCCTGCTGACTAATTACATCAGTCTGAAAAAAATCCCCGGTGCCGAAGCACCGGGGATTTTTTTACCCCGCCGGGGGAGTGCCGCGCTTGGAGATGGAGCCCAGCTCAGCGGATTCAAGGTACGCGCTGACGGTGCCGTCCGCCTGCTGATACACGCTGAATAGTCCCGGCTCAAAGTTCTGGGTGGCATACGGAATGCTCCGCTGGTCCAGGGCCGTGGCATAGGGATACCGCCATTTCATCTGCCGGTGCAGATACGGCTGATCCATCATCTGCACCGGATTCTTCTCCATCGGCGGCACGGTCTCCCGCCAGTACAGCAGATAGCCCCGGATGTTTTCCCCTTTCCGGGGCAGGGACCACTCAGCAAAAAGGTACAAGCTGGCGCTGGACGGAATATCCGGCCACAGCCAGTCGGTATACTGGGCCTGTTCCTGCCGGACCAGGCTCTGCATGGGCGCGGCCATCGCGCCCTCCGGCCCGTCATACAGGATATACCCGCTGAGGGCTTCCTCCACATAGGCATCATAAGGGTAGTGGGGCACCAGCCACAGTCCGTCGGTGTCCCCGGGCCAGTCCTCCCCGTCCTCGTATTGGAAATAGGTCAGGATGGCCCAGCAGTCCGGGCCGTCGTCGCCGGGCGTCAGCAGGGCCGCCCGCCAGAACTGGATGGTCCGGCCGCTGAGGGGCTTTTTCACCGGCTCCTGCATCCACACCGTCTGGGTCACCCCGGACAGGGACAGCACGTCCTCGTCCGACAGGTCGTCCAGCAGCTCCCGGGGCAGGTTCAGCCCCTCCAGCCGGTCCCGGACGGCCTGGGCCGTCTGAGACGGCTCCTGCCGCGGCCTATAGTCCATGGGAAGCCTTTGGCCCAGGGCCTGGCCCAGCAGCACCGCCGCCAGCACCAGCACCAGATATCCCCCCGCCAGCCACCGGCCGTCCAGCCGCACCGGCGCGGCCTCCATCGCATAGCCGCAGTTGTCCAGGGCACGGGTCAGCCGGGTCAGCTGCCGCAGAATGATGATATACAGCGCCAGCAGCAGCCACACCGCCAGTCCCTGCAGGGTCTGGCCCAGCAGGCCGGTGAGGATCAGCGCCCCGTACCACAGCACCAGGGCCCCCGCCGCCTTGGCGGAGGGCTTTTCCTGCCCGGCCTTGCGGCCGATCTCCCTCATGCCCCACCACAGGCCCAGGCACACCAGCCAGAACAGGACGCTCAAGGTCCAGGCTATGGCCGCCTCCAGCCAGGGGACCAGCCGGGACAGGACGGTGCCCATAACGACGGCATAGCCCCCCCGCAGCGCCGCCAGGGTGATGGACAGCCGCCAGCAGCTGCGCAGGCAGCCGTTCTCATGCCGCAGGGTCCGGAACCCCAGCACCAGCAGGATGCTGCCCACCATGGGCAGAAGATGCTGCAGATTCCAGAAGTTCAGGGTGATGCTGGTCAGTCCGATGCCCCACAGAACGCAGCGCATGGCCTGCCGCCAGGGGGTCACCCGGGCCGCCGGCAGCTGCTCCTCCGGCAGCTGCTCCAGCAGGGTCTGCATATCCCGGTCAAAGCGGATGTCGTCCGTCACAGCAGGTCACCTCCCAACAGATTCCGCAGTCTCTGCCGCAGGCGGTACAGCCGCCCCTCGGCGGCCCGCTCCGTGATGCCCAGCTCTGCGGCGATCTGGGCGGTGGATTGGCAGTAGTAATACTTCCGGAAGAACAGCTGCTCCTCCTCCCGGCTCAGGGATTGGATGGCCATCCGGATCTGCTCCCGCCGGTCCTTTTGCAGCAGGGCCTCCTCGGCGCTGCCGTCCCCGTGGGGCATGGTCTCGTCCAGGGGCTCCTCCCTCCGCAGCCGCCTGGCCCGGTTCAGGGCCATGTTCCGGGCCAGCACCGTCAGCCACGGCACGAACTGCCCCCGCTCCGGCGCATAGTCCCCGGCCCGCTGCCACAGGCGCAGGGAGATATCCGCCAGGCACTCCTCCCGCTCCCGGGGGTCTGTCAGAATGGGTCTCAGGATATATTGCAGCAGCGGTCCGTGCCGCCGCAGCAGGGTCTGCAGGGCCGCCTGGTCCCCGGCGGCGATCTGCGCCATCAGCTGCTTGTCGTCCATGTCCGTCGCCTCCCTGTTTCTCTCTACTCTATAGTACACACCGCAGGGCCAAAACCCACGGCAATTTTTCTCACTTTTGAACACATATTAACACAAAACACCGCCTTGCGCCAGGGGGGGCGGTGTGTTATACTATTCATAACAACACACTGGGCAATTGCGCCCATTTTTCCGGAAAGAGAGAGACCATGACCACCAAAGATTACCAGACCCGCAGACCGCTGCGCATTTTCCTGTCCTATTTCCGCCCCCACCGGGGCCTGTTCCTGCTGGATATCAGCTGCGCCTTCCTGATCGCCGTCATCGACCTGGCTTTTCCCCTGATCTCCCGCACCGCCATGTACCACTGGCTGCCGGATAAGCAGTTTTCCATTTTCTTCACGGTCATGGCCCTGGTGGTGGCGGCCTTTGTCCTCCGGGCGGGGCTTTACTTCATCGTGGGCTACTGGGGCCACACCTTCGGCATCCTGGTGGAGGCGGATATCCGCCGGGACCTGTTTGCCCATATGCAGGACCTGGGCTTTGACTTTTACGATAAAAACCGCACCGGCCAGCTGATGAGCCGCCTGACCACGGACCTGTTTGAGCTGACGGAGCTGGCCCACCACGGGCCGGAGGACCTGTTCATCTCCCTGGTCACCATCATCGGCGCCCTGGCGGTGATGTTCTCCATCCAGTGGCGGCTGGCCCTGGTGGTGTGCTGCATCATCCCCGTGTTCCTGCTGGTGGTGGTGTACCGCCGCCGCCAGATGTCCCAGGCCTCCCGGGCCGCCAAGCAGAAAACCGGCGCCATCAATGCCGAGATCGAGTCCGGCCTCTCCGGCGTCCGCACCACCAAGGCCTTCGCCAACGAGGCCCAGCAGCAGCGGCGGTTCGACGGGGCCAACGAGGTGTTCAAAACCTCCAAGCGCAATTTCCACAAGGAAATGGGCTTTTTCAACGCCAGCATGGAGCTGTTCATCAGCCTGCTGTCCGTGGCGGTGATTGCCGCAGGCGGCTGGCTGATCATGAAGGATCGGCTGAACTACATCGACCTGATTACCTTCAGCCTGTATATCACCACCTTCATCAGCCCCGTCCGGAAGCTGGCCAACTTCGCCGAGATGTTCTCCAACGGCTTTGCGGGCCTGCACCGGTTTATTGAGCTGATGGCCACGGAGCCCACCATTCAGGACGCCCCCGACGCCGTGGAGCTGACGCAGGTGCAGGGCCGGGTGGCCCTGGAGAACGTGCACTTCTCCTATGACGACGGCAGCCCCGAGGTGCTCCACGGGGTGGACCTGACGGTGCAGCCCGGGGAGACGGTGGCCATCGTCGGCCCCTCCGGCGGCGGCAAGAGCACCCTGTGCCAGCTGGTCCCCCGGTTTTACGACCCCGACAGCGGCGTGGTATCCGTGGACGGGACCGACGTGCGCCGCCTGACCCAGCACTCCCTGCGCCGGGCCATCGGCATCGTCCAGCAGGACGTGTTCCTGTTTGCCGACACCATCCGGGAGAACATCCGCTACGGAAAACCCGAGGCCACCGACCAAGAGGTGGAGGAGGCCGCCCGCCGGGCGGAGCTGTATGACGACATCGCCGCCATGCCCAACGGGTTCGACACCTATGTGGGCGAGCGGGGCACCCTGCTCTCCGGCGGACAGAAGCAGCGGGTGGCCATTGCCCGGATCTTCCTGAAGGACCCGCCCATCCTGATCCTGGACGAGGCCACCTCGGCTCTGGACAGCATCACCGAGGCGAAAATTCAGCACGCCTTCGACGAGCTGAGCCGGGGCCGCACCACCCTCATCATCGCCCACCGGCTCTCCACCATCCGGGCCGCCCACCGCATCCTGGTGATCCGGGACGGCCGCATCGCCGAGCAGGGCACCCATCAGCAGCTGCTGGCGGCAAACGGGGCCTATGCCGGACTCTATCACACCCAGAATCTGGGGGAATACCATGGATAAACGGGAAATGCTGGACCGGCTGGCCGCAAACGGCGATGAGCGATTGCTGCTGGGCCGGGTCTGGGATAAATATGAACAGTGCCGCCGGAGGAATCTGCCGGAGGGGACGGGCTTTCTGTCCCCGGCGGAGCAGGCGGCGGCCCGGCGGCTGCTGAACGCCCTGTCCGTGACGGAGGGCTACGCCTTCTGGGGCGGGTACGACGGCGCCCAGCGGCGGCAGCTGTGGTTCCTGCCGGAGTGGCAGGAGGCCCCGGAGGAGGACGCCGTCCGGGTGGTCCGGGCCTCGTTTTACGAGGAGGACGCCCTGACCCACCGGGACATTCTGGGCAGTCTCATGGCCCTGGGCCTGACCCGGGAGACCCTGGGGGATATCCTGGTGTTTCCCCGCTGGGCCGACGTACTGGCCACGGCCCCGGCGGCGGAGCTGCTGCTGTCGGACTGGACGGACGCCGGACGGGTGCGGCTCCATACGGCCCCGCTGCCCCTGGCCCAGTTGACGCCGCCCCAGGAGAAAACCAAGGAGATCCGCGACACGGTGTCCTCCCTGCGGCTGGACAGCGTGCTGGCCGTTGGCTTTTCCCTGAGCCGGGGAAAGGCCGCCGAGGCGGTGACCTCCGGCCGGGTCCAGGTGAACTGGACCGACTGCCAGAAGCCGGACCGCCCGGTGGCCCAGGGCGACACCCTGACCCTGCGGGGGCTGGGGAAATGCGTCCTGGAGGAGGTCGGCCATCAGACCAAAAAGGGCAGGGTGTTCGTCACCCTGAAGCGTTATCTATAAAAGAGGGAGAGATCACATCATGGACGAAAAGAAAATCGCCCGCATCAACCAGCTGGCCGCCAAGGCGAAAACGCCGGAGGGCCTGACCCAGGAGGAACGGGAGGAGCAGCTGCGCCTGCGCCGGGAGTATATCGACTCGGTGGTGGGCAACCTGGCCCGGGAGCTGGACAATACCTATGTGGTGGATGAGCACGGCAACAAGCGCAAGCTCCGCCCGAAAGGAGAGCAGTGATGGCCTATTCCTATGACGACCGGGACCGGGAGTTCCGGCAGTCGCCTTCCCCCAGACCGCCCCGGAAAGAGGACAACGATCTGGGGTCCTGGATCCTGATCATCTTTCTGTTCATCGTGGCATGGCCGGCGGGGCTGGCGGTGCTGCTGTCGAAGGTGCTGGGGAACGACTCCCGGCGGAAAAATGCCGCTCGAAGCACCCGGTCGACTGTGTCCCGCAGTGACCCGGCCGTGTCCCGGGCAAATCCTAACCCGTCCCAGGCCCGTCCCGGGACGGCTTCCGCCGCCGGGCGGAAGGTCACCAAAACCCCCCAGTATTCCGCAAAAGCCGCCCGGAACATGAAGATCGTGGGCCTGGTGCTGCTGTTTGCGGGGCTGGTGTCCCTGGTGGAGGGCATCGGCGCTGCGACTGGCGGCCTGAGCTGGGCCCTGCTTGCCAGCCTGTTTCCCACCATGGGCCTGGCCGCCGGAGGCCTGGGCCTGCTGCTGGCCGGAGGCGTCATGACCCGCCGGGCCCGCCGCTTCGGCAAGTATCTGGCCTGTGCCCACGGGCAGGAGGCGGTGTCCCTGAAAAAGCTGGCGGTGGCGGCGGACGTGTCCTCCCGGAAGGTGGAAAACGACCTGGAGATCATGATCGAAAAGGGCCTGTGGGGCGAAAATGCCTATCTGGACCTGGGAAGCGATATGCTGTTCCGGTCCCCGGAGGCGGCGGACGCCTTCTTCGGAAAAAAGAAGCAGGAGCAGGAGGTCCAGGAGCCACCCCAGGCGGAGCAGGGCTATTCCGGCGTCCTGCGGGACATCCGCCGGGCCAACGACCGCATCGCCGACCCCGTTCTCAGCCAGAAAATTGACCGGCTGGAGGAGGTGGCGGGGAAAATCTTCCGCATCATCGAGAAGGAGCCCGCCAAAAAGGCCAAGGCCAGCACCTTCCTGAATTACTATCTGCCCACCACCCAGAAGCTGCTGGACTCCTATGCCGAGTTTGAGGAGGCAGGCGTCAGCGGCGAGAATCTGAACCAGGCCAAGGCCAAAATTCAGAGCACCATGGACAGCATCGTGGCGGGGTTCGAGCGGCAGCTGGATGAGCTGTACCGGGCCGACGCCATGGACATCGACAGCGACATCCGGGTCATGGAGACCATGCTCCGCCGGGACAGCGCCACCGTGGCCGACGATTTCGGCCTGGGCGGCAGCACGGCGGTGCAGCAGGAGGAAGAATAAAGACGGAAATAAGGAGGAAAAGCCCCATGAAGCGCGTTTTTGCCCTGATTTTGGCCCTGTGCATGACTTGCGCCCTGTTTGCCTGCGGAAAGAAGCAGACGGAGGTGGCCCCCGGCGGAGATAGTTCCACGGTGACCCCCGGGGCCACGGACCCGGGAAGCGGCCCGGCGGAAAATCCCGGCGGCAGTACCGGTGTGCCCGGCGGTGCAGGCAGTACCGGAAATGCCGGAAACGGCGGAAATACCACCGGCAGTACCGGCAGCGGCTGGGCCGGCACCCGGGTGGCGGTGATCTATTTCTCCTGCACCGGCAACACCCGGACGGCGGCGGAGCGCATCCGGGACATGACCGGGGCGGACCTGTATGAGCTGACCCCGGAGCAGCCCTACACCAGCCAGGACCTGAGCTATAACAACGATGCCTGCCGGGCCAGCCAGGAGCAGAAGGACCCCGCCGCCCGGCCCCGGATTGCGGGCCAGCCCCTGGACCTGTCCCAGTATGGCACCATCTATCTGGGCTATCCCATCTGGTGGGGCACCGCGCCCCGGATCATCAACACCTTCCTGGACAGCTATGACCTGACCGGGAAAACCATCCGGCCCTTCTGCACCAGCGGCAGCAGCGGCATCGAGACGTCGGTGGCGGATATCCGGGCGGCTGCGCCCGGGGTGGACGTAACGGCGGGCCTGCGCATCGCCGACCCCGACGGCAGTGATGTGAAGGCCTGGGCGCTGGGTTAATAAACAAGAGGAGTCCGGCGCGTGCCGGGCTCCTTTAACCTATAAAAAAACCGCCTGCCGGAACCCCGGCGGGCGGGCTGCTGCAATGTCAGGACAGGCTTTTGAAAAGCTCCTCCAGGTCGGACTGCCGGTAGATCACGGCTTCCTGGTTCTGATTGGCCTGGACCACGGCGTTCGACAGAACGGGCTCGTGGGCCGCGCAGGCGGTTGCAGACAGCAGCAGGACCGCCGCTAAAAGCGCGGATAGAAATTTTTTCATGCTCGTTACCTCCTTTCGTGCGATTCGTGAAAAGATCATTTCGATAGTCCCCCCCCCCGCCCGCTGTGGCTACAGCGGGCGGGGCGTTCATTTATTCGGCGGGATTGATTTTTATTCCAGATGTTTGCTGGCCCTTTGGTACCCCACACAGTTTACACCGGTTATTCGTACCATAGGTGCATTTCCCAGTGCTTTTTATACCCCCACAAGCCGTGCAGTAACATTTATGCCAATTGGCAGAATTGGCATCTGTCTGATAAAACGAGTATCCAAAGGAATGGGTTGAATGGTCACCCGTAATCACCCTTGCACCCCATTTGTCGGAATCTGTTAATCCTGTTGACGTCCAGTTATTGTAATCACCGTACATGAGTTTTCCTCTATTTTTGGTTTCGTGAAGATCAATTAATCCGATGGCATGACCAAACTCATGTGCCATAATTATGTCATTTATGGATGATACGCGGACTGTGTTTATCTGAATTTCCCATGATACCAAATGACCAGAAACGGTTCTTGGATTATCAAAACGTGCTATAGCGGAGCCTTGTGTACCTGGATATGTGCAAATCCTTCCAGCGCCGGTTCCGTCGGTTTTATTTGTTATGGTGACGGTTCCACTCCACATCTTCGCGCCATTGTTGACCGCGCTTTTACATGCGGGTGTCAGATACTGATTATAACTATCAAAGGAGTATGTCAGTGCAGTACCATTCGTGTGACAGTTTGCATCGACATTCCAACCAACATCTTCGCCACCTCTGACAGCCCCAGGATGAGCATGTGCAAACGGACAAAATAAGGTTATCAATACAAGTGCCAGAACAAAAGAAATCCCTGGCCGCAAAAATGATCTGTTCACGGTGAACCTTCCTCTCTTTATGTATAATCGGCGGACAGGCGCGCGAAATAGTCCTCCAGGTCGGTCAGACGATAGAGGTCGCCGGAGGACGCAACCGGCCGGTCCGGGTCGGCCTGGGAGGGCGCAATGGCAGCCAGAACCGGGTCCTGCTTTGTCAGATTGTCCCTGATCTGAAGGAGCTGCTCCTGCCCCGGGTGCGCAACGGCCGGGCAATCGGTGGGCTGATTGATCTGGCTCCATTCGGTCATCACGCCCAGGGCGTCCAGAACGTAAGACATGCCGCTGTCGTCCTGAGTCACATACATCACCGTGGAATACGTGCTTATCAGCTCATAGGCGTCCGGATACTCCACCAGGTCGTAGGTATCCCGGTACATGGACACGTCGTATTTGATCAGGAACAGCAGCAGCTGATTGCCATAGGTGAATACGGGATAATTTCGGTAGGTCCAGGTGGAGCAGCCCTCCTGGGCCAGGACAAACTCATGGGGGATATCCCCCTTGTACACTTTTTGGACCGTTGTCCGGAAAAAGGTTCGCCCGGTGATCAGCTCCTCCTCCAGCCAATCCCCCACCGTAACAAGGGCAACCACCTCTGCGGCGTCATAGGCCTCCGACAGGGAGTAGGTGCGGGGAAGCATTCCTTGGGCCTCTCCCTCCCCCCACCGGCTGGGGGGCAGAACGGGCTCGTGGGCCGCGCAGGCGGTTGCAGACAGCAGCAGGACCGCCGCTAAAAGCGCGGATAGAAATTTTTTCATGCTCGTTACCTCCTGATCTGATTTTGACCGTATGGGCTGCGGCAGGCGCACAGACGGAATACGGCGCAGCCGTCTATGCACCCGGGGAAAGCGTTTGGGTACACCTTGCCCAAACTACACGGGCTCCATGGGCGGAATTACCTGCAAAATTGAATGATTCGATACGCATAAAACGCGCCCTTTCCATAAAACATACTATTTTACAATTATACCGTTAAATTATATATAACATATTCGCGAGGGAAAGTCAACGTTTTCTCTGAATTGCGGAAACGGAAAAACGGTTTTCCGCAAAGACGGCGGAGACTGGAAATCCCCAGGGAAGTGTGGTAAAATAGCAGAAAAAGCGTGGAAAGGGTATGTGCGATGCGTATACTGGTTTTATCCGATTCCCATGGGTGCGTGGAGCCTATGGAGCAGTGCGTGGAGCGGGTGCAGCCCCAGGTGATCCTGCATCTGGGGGACTGCGTGCGGGACGCCCAGCGGCTGGAGGAGCGGTATCCGGATATCCCGCTGCTGGGGGTGCCCGGCAACTGCGACTATGGCGGCCTGGACCAGCCGGAGCGGCTGACGGAGCTGGGCGGGGTGCGGATCCTGATGATGCACGGCCACACCCGGCGCGTGAAGTCCGGCCCCATGGCGGCCATGTACGCCGCCCGGGAGTGCGGGGCGGACATCCTGCTGTTCGGCCACACCCACCAGCCGGTGGTGGACCGCAGCGGCGATTTCTGGGTGATGAATCCCGGGTGCATCGGCCCCAGCGTCCGGCGGACCTATGGGGTCATCACCTTAGAGGACGGGAAGGTGGACTGCGCCGCCTTCCGCCTGTGAGAGGAGGCGGCGGACATGGGACTGCGGCTTTCGGCGGCGGGCATTTTCCTGCTGGGGGCGGCGGGTCTGCTGCTGCACTCCACCCTGCTGGAGACGGGACACATCCGGCCGGGGATGTTCTGCTTTTACACCAATCTCAGCAATCTGCTGGTGCTGGTGTATGAGCTGGCCCTGGCGGCGGTGCCGGAGGGGGCGGTGCGGCGGCTGCTGACCGGCAGCGGCGTGGCCCTGGCCATGACGCTGTGCATCTATGTGACGCACCTGATCTATCACTTTGTGCTGGTGCCGGACGCCAGGCGCCGGGGGAAGAAATTCGCCGACTTCGGCGGCAGCTTCGGGAACCTGTGCGTCCACTATGGGACGCCGTGGCTGGTGGTGGGACAGTGGCTTCTGTGGGGGAACAAGGCGGGGCTGACCGCGGCCTCCGCCGCCCGGTGGCTGGTGCTGCCCCTGGCGTACTTCGTGTATGCCATGCTGCGGGCCAGGACGGGGCGGCCCATCGGCCACACGAAGCTGCTGTACCCCTACCCCTTCATGGACCCGGAGAAGCTGGGGGTGAAAAAATTCTGCCTCAGCGTCGCGGCGGTGCTGGTGGGGTTCTTCCTGCTGGGCTGCCTGTTCGTGGCCCTGGGGCGGTGGATGGGATAAAGCAAAAAATGCGCCCCCGGGGCGCGTTTTTGACAAGCTGACAGGACCTCCTGCTGCGGCAGGAGGTCCTGTTTTATAGGGGTCACAGCCACACGGTCCGGCGGCACAGGGCGTCCAGGGCCTCCAGGGCCCGGTCCACCTGACCGGGGGTGTTGTAAGGCCCGAAGGAGAAGCGGATGGCCCCGGTGGGGAAGGTGCCCAGGGTCCTGTGGGCGTTGGGGGCGCAGTGGAGCCCCACCCGCACCTGGATGCCGAACTCCCGGCCCAGGGCGTCGGCCACAAAGGCCGGGTCCGTGTTCTCCGGCACCACCGGCACCACGGCGGCCCGGTTTTCCGCCCCGGCCAGACCCACCAGCCGCAGATTGGGGATGGACGCCGCCCCCCGGAGGAACCGGTCCGTCAGGGCCTGCTCATGGGCCCGGATGGCGTCGATGCCGGTTTCCTCCAGCCAGGTCAGGGCCGCGTGAAGGCCCATGATCCCCGGCAGGTTCAGGGTCCCGGCCTCGAACCGGTCCGGCAGGAAGGACGGCACCTCCTCGGAGTGGCTGGCGCTGCCGGTGCCGCCGGACAGCAGCGGCTCCAGCTGCGCGGCCAGCTCCGGCCGCAGCAGGAAGCCCCCGGTGCCCTGGGGACCCATCAGCCCCTTGTGGCCGGTGAAGGCCAGGGCGTCCGCCCCCATGGCCTCCATGTCGATGGGGAAGGCCCCGGCGGTCTGGGCGGTGTCCAGCAGGAACAGCAGGCCGTTTTCCCGGCAGAAGGCCCCCACCTCCGCCGCCGGAAGCAGGGTGCCGCAGACGTTGCTGGCGTGGAGCATCACCACCGCCCGGGTGTTCTCCCGCAGCAGGCCGGGAAGGCGCTCCGTCATCAGCGTGCCGTCCGGGCGGCAGGGGATCCGGTCGAAGGTGACGCCCCGGCGGGTCAATTGGGTCAGGGGACGCATGACGGCGTTGTGCTCCATGGCGGACACCAGCACATGGTCCCCGGGCCGCAGCAGGCCCTTCAGCAGGACGTTCAGGCTTTCGGTGATGTTCTTGGTGAACGCCACGCATCGGCTGTCCGGCCCGTGGAACAGGCGGCACAGCTGCTGGCGGGTGCGCAGCACCGTCTCCTCCGCCTGATACGCCCCCTCATAGCCGCCCCGGCCGATGTTGCAGCCGCAGCCGGTGACATAGTCGAACATGGCCTGGGCCACCTGGGGCGGCTTGGGGAAGCTGGTGCTGGCGTTGTCCAGATAAATCGGCTCCATATGGGTCCCTCCCGAAACGATACGTTGTATTTTCAAAAAAATAATGGTAGACATAAACTATTATTATATGATACAATGTCTGTTGGAATTTTTCAAGAGAGAGGTATTTTTCCAAATGAACATCAAACGTGAGCGCCTGCATATTGTCATTGCGGGCCTGATCATCGGCGTCATTGCGTCGCTGCTGGTCTTTTTCGGCAACCCTGCCAATATGGGCTTCTGCATCGCCTGCTTCCTGCGGGATACCGCAGGCGGTCTGGGCCTGCACCGGGCCGCCGCCGTGCAGTATATCCGGCCGGAGATCATCGGCCTGGTGCTGGGCAGCTTCGGCATCGCCCTGTTCAAGGGTGAGTTCTCCGCCAAGGGCGGCAGCGCGCCCCTGACCCGCTTCGTGCTGGGCTTTTTCGTGATGATCGGCTGCCTGATGTTCCTGGGCTGCCCCTTCCGCATGATCCTGCGCCTGGCCGGCGGCGACCTGAACGCTCTGCTGGGCGGGCTTGGCTTCGTGCTGGGCATTCTGGCGGGCGTGTTCTTCCTGAAGAAGGGCTATTCCCTGAAGCGCTCCTATTCCATGGCCAGGCTGGAGGGCTTCCTGTTCCCGGCCATCCAGGTGGTGGTGTTTATCCTGCTGGTGGCGGCTCCCGCCTTCATCTACTTCACCGAGGCCGGCGGCGGCCCCGGTGCCAAGCACGCTGCCGTGCTCATCAGCCTGGCGGCGGGCCTGATCGTGGGCGCTCTGGCCCAGCGGACCCGCCTGTGCATGGTGGGCGGCATCCGTGACGTGGTGCTGTTCCGGGAGCCCAAGCTGCTGATGGGCTTCGGCGCCATCCTGATCAGCGCCCTGGTGTGCAACCTGATCCTCACCGGCGCCACCGACGGCGCCTATTTCCACCTGGCCTTTGAGGGCCAGCCCATCGCCCATACCGACGGCCTGTGGAACTGCCTGGGCATGGTGCTGGTGGGCTTTGGCTGCGTGCTGCTGGGCGGCTGCCCCCTGCGCCAGCTGGTGCTCTCCGGCGAGGGCAGCTCCGACAGCGCCGTGACGGTGCTGGGCCTGATCGTGGGCGCTGCCTTTGCCCATAACTTCGGCCTGGCCTCCAGCGCGGAGGGCCCCACCGCCAACGGCAAGATCGCCGTGGTCATCGGTCTGGCCGCGGCAGCCGCCATCGGCTGCCTGAACACCTTCCGGAAGAAAGCATAAGGAGGAGACAACATGAAAGTCATCGACGCACGGGGGCTGTCCTGCCCCGAGCCCGTGGTGCTGCTGCGGGCGGCTATGCAGAGCGGCGAGGCCGCCTATCAGATCCTGGTGGACAACCACGCCTCCCGGGAGAACACCACCCGCTATGCCCAGCACCAGGGCTATCAGGTCCAGGTGCAGGAAAACGGCGGCGAATGGACGCTGACCTTTACCAAATGACCTATTTCGCAACGTTTTTTTCTCACTTCGGCGCCATGCGGTATCAGCAGCTGTGCCGGGAGCAGGGGATCGAGTGCCGGGTGATGTCGGTGCCCCGGAATCTCAGCAGCAGCTGCGGCACCTGCGTGCGGTGTGAGGGGCGGTGGCTGGAGCCCCAGGGCGAGGCCGCCGGAGACGTGGAGCGCATTGCCGCCTGGGACGGGCGGAGCTATACGCCGGTTTATCAACGGACGGAGGAATGACCATGGAAACGGAAGTGAAGCTGACCAAGCTGGCCTCCTGCGCCGGATGCGGGGCCAAGATGGGGGCCGGGACCCTGGTGAAGCTGCTGGATGGGTTCCGGACCCATTCGGACCCCCGGCTGCTGGTGGGGTACGACAAATCCGACGACGCCAGCGTGTATCTGCTGGACGAGAACACGGCCCTGGTGCAGACCACGGACTTTTTCCCACCCATTGTGGACGATCCCTTCCTGTATGGACAGATCGCCGCGGCCAACGCCATCAGCGACGTGTATGCCATGGGCGGGGAGCCGAAGCTGGCCCTGAACATCCTGTGCCTGCCGGAGTCCATGACCCGGGAGATGGTCCAGGAGCTGCTGCGGGGCGGATACGACAAGGCCTATGAGGCCGGGGCCATCATCACCGGGGGACACACCATCCACGGCGCGGAGCCGATTTACGGCCTGGCCGTGTCCGGCTTCGTGCACCCCAAGCGGGTGCTGACCAACAGCGGCGCAAAGCCCGGGGACGTCCTGCTGCTGACCAAGCCTTTGGGCGTGGGCGTGCTGACCACTGCCGCCAAGGCGGGGCTGGCGGAGCCTGCGGTGATGGACCGGATCTATCGCCAGATGGCCGCCCTGAACCGGACCGCCCGGGATATCATGGTGAAATACCGGGTCCACAGCTGCACCGACGTGACGGGCTTTGCCCTGCTGGGCCACGGCTTCGAGATGGCCCAGGGCAGCGGCTGCACCGTGCACATCCAGAGCGGCAACGTGCCCTTCCACCCGGAGGCCTGGGACCTGGCCGCCATGGGCCTGATCCCCGCCGGGGCCTACCGCAACCGGGATTACGCCGAAAAGGGCGTCACCGTCCGGGGGAACGTCAGCCGCACCATGCAGGACCTGCTGTATGATCCCCAGACCAGCGGCGGCCTGCTGATGGCGGTGGACCCCGCCGACGCGGAGGCCTGCCTGCGGGAGCTGCGGGACAGCATCCCCGCCGCGGCCCAGGTGGGCTACGTCACCGGAAAGGACGAAAACTGGCTGATTCTGGAATAAACGAACCCCCTCCGGCATGGCCGGAGGGGGTTGTGTTATATCAGAGGGTTCGCGGCATGGTTATTGGAGCAGCCACGGCATATAGCGCTTTAGGTACTTGAGGTTGAATGCCCTGGATTCCTCCGCGAAGTCCGTCAAGGGCTGTAGACTCCCCTTGGCCAGGCAGTCCTAGGCTACGAAGGCCGTCATGGGTTTCCATACCCGCCAATAGTCCCGTTTCAGCTTTTCCGGAGGGACATCCTGATCATAGTCACGTTTATTGATATAGGTTGAATTTTTCAGAGCAGCCCATGTCATGGCCTCATCGCCGATTTCATACCGAAGGCAGGGACGCTCCGGACGATCGACCTCAGCGGGAGATACTTTCAGGATGTCTGCCGGTGTCCGCACTTCGTTCAGGGCGTTAAGAGCACATTCCATCTGCCAGTAGAGGTCCTGAGATTTCATCCAAACCGCTGTGCCGCCATAGGGACCCGCCACACGACACATTTCCGGATCGCCAAGCTTGTACCTTCCGAGCATGTCACAAAAATAACCGGCAATGTAGCCCCGTATATTGGACTGGCGATAGTTGCACCATAGGTATTCTGACAGCGTTTGTGCGTAATACTCCACCCGCAGGTCTATGGTCAGATACTCGTAAAATAAAGCGATCTGGAGGATATTTCCATCTACCAGGCGCAGCCACTCTGTATGGTCCTTATAGGGATGGAACCCGTTATCCCACATTTTCTGCGCGAAGGTGCGCTGGACCAGCGCATCAATTTGCGGTATGTTTTTTCGTGACATCTGCTTTCCTCCTATATCTTCCCAGCGGTAAAAACTCACCCATCGCGGCTTAAAGCCCGGATAAGAAATCTTTTTGTCTTTGAGCCGATTTCGTGCTCGCCCTCAAAATAAGCCAGGTTGGCCTCATTGAAAACCATCAGCGCAGGGCCGTTTCCAATGGTCGATTGGATCGCATCCTCAACGGGAGCGTAGGTCCCGTCGATGGATTCTTCGATTGAAATCACATAGCACAACCTGCCGCACCCCTGTCTTTTCAGCTCCGAACGGATATCACTTCCGGGAGAGAACTCCTGGCGGCCGGTGCGCCTGAAAAACGACTCGTCCAGCTTCCAGATGTATGAATGCCTTTTTGATGATTGCAGAGCGTATAAAGCGCGGTCCTGGCGCGCCTTTGAGAAGTACCTCCGTACAATTTCCTTTTCCACAGCCGCGTCCATGCCAAAGCCCCCTTTTACAATGATCAGGTGTATGCTGTTTCTATTTCAGCAGCCACGGCATATAGCGCTTTAGGTACTTGAGGTTGAACTCCCTGGATTCCTCCGCGAAGTCCGTCAAGGGCTGTAGACTCCCCGTGGCCAGGCAGTCCTGGGCTACGAAGGCCGTCATGGGTTTCCATACCCGCCAATAGTCCCGTTTCAGCTTTTCCGGAGGAACATCTCCCTGAAAGTAATAGGAAGTAGGGCACTTGACATTCTCCAAGGCTTTCCACACGCCATCCATATCACCAGCATCATACCAAAGGCAAGGCCGCCTATGAAAAACGAGTTCTCTTTCATGGGGATAAGATAGAATATCCTGGGCCGTATGGATCGTGTTCAATGTTTCAATAGTGTACTGCAACTGCATATTTAAATCATTATTTGTGCATATATAACGACAGTTCTCATCATATTGTGCACTGGCATTCCGATAAAAATTTAACGAATAGGATGTCATGTCTGTCTGGTTGCGATAATTGCACCACATGTACTCTGACAGAGTCTGGGAGTAAAAGAGAATTTCTGGCAGTGTATATCCAGAACAAAGGATGATCTGCATGACATTTCTATTCACCACGCGAACCCATTCAGTGAAGTCGCGAAGGGCAAAAAAACCGTTAGCTTCCAATGTATCCTTCCAGTGCAGTGCCATGAAAATATTCATTTCCTTCAAATACGGATTTCTCATACATGTATCTCCCTTCAAATTCATTCACTGCGCTATGGGAAGAATGAAATTATCAGAAAATTCCAATTTTCGGGTATATTAACGTATCTGTTGGAATTATAGCAAAAAAACACAGAGTTGGCAATCCTATATTTTACAAATCCACACAGAAAAAAGGCGTATTTTTCCCGGGCCGGGGGCATATACTGAGGGGAAGTTTCCAGGAAAGGATGTATGTCTATGTCCGATTTTTCCCAGCATGTGCCCCTGTCCACGTTTTTGCAGGCCCACCCCGACCAGGGGAGTCTGCGGGTGCAGGTGGCCTCCGGCGGCGGGACATTTCCGGTAGCCGGGGCAAGGGTGGAGGTATACCGGCGGTTCGGGGGCCAGACCCACACGTTTTACCGGGGGCTGACCGATGAATCGGGTATCGTTCAGGGCATCGCCCTGCCGGCCCTGCCCGCCGCCTGGTCCCAGGCGCCGGACACCGCCTCCATCAGCGGCACCGGTTACCTGGTGTCGGTGCGGCACCCCTTGTTCGTGCCCCAGGAGGACCGGGAGGTCACGGTGTATGCCCGCATCGAATCCATTCTGCCGGTGATGCTGGAGCCGGTGATATAAGGGGGGAGCGCGATGCCTGCAACGCCTGTGGTCCCGGAGACCATTACCGTACACCTAGGCCCGCCGGGGTCCGGCGCACGGAACGTGGAGGTGCCCTTTGCCTCCTACATCAAGAACGTGGCGTCCCACGAAATTTACCCCACCTGGCCGGAGAGCGCCATCCGGGCCAACATCCTGGCCCAGATCTCCTACGCCCTGAACCGGGTGTATACCGAGTATTACCGCACCCGGGGATACGACTATGACATCACCAGCACCACCCAGTATGACCAGGCCTATGTGGACGGCGGCGACGTTTTCGAGAACATCAGCCAGATCGTGGACGACAGCTTCAACAACTATATCGTCCGGCAGGGCAGCGTGGAGCCGCTGTTTGCCCAGTTCTGCGACGGAGTGCGGACCCAGTGCGGGGGACTGTCTCAGTGGGGCAGTGTGGACCTGGCCCGGGACGGCATGAACCCCTATGAGATTCTGCAATACTACTACGGAGGGGATATCAGCATTGTGTTCAACGCCCCGGTAGGGGGGAACGTGCCCTCCTATCCCGGGCGCCCTCTGCGCCGGGGGGACGTGGGCAACGACGTGCTGCTTCTCCAGCGGCAATTGAGCCGCATCCGCCGGAACTATCCGGCCATTCCGGAGATACCGGAGCCGTCCACGGTGTTCGACGTGCCCATGGAGGAGGCGGTGAAGTCCTTCCAGCAGATCTTCAACCTGACCCCGGACGGCATCGTGGGCAAGGCCACCTGGTACAAGATCAAGCAGATCTATAACGGCGTCAAGGGCCTGTCGGAGCTGTCCGGCGAGGGGCTGACCATCTCCGAGGTGCAGAGGCAGTATACCGAGGCCCTGCGGCTGGGGGACAGCGGCCTGGCGGTGCGGACGGTGCGGTTTTTCCTGGCTTTTCTGGGGTATTTCCTGCCGGAGCTGCCGCCCATCCGGCTCAGCGATGTCTTTGACCAGGAGATGCTGGACGCCGTGTACGCCTTCCAAAGCTACGCGGGCCTGACCACCGACGGGGTGGTGGGCCGGGATACCTGGAACGCCCTGCGGCGGGCCTATGAGGACGTGCTGGAGGACCTGCCGGAGGACTATCAGCAGTTTGCCCGGGAGATTTATCCGGGGCGGTTCATCGTCCTGGGGGACCGGGGCGACACGGTACTGTTTTTGCAGCAGCAGCTGAATCGCATTGCGGCCCAGGACCCGGATATTCCCGCCGTGGCGGAGGACGGCATTTTCGGCCGGGGTACCCAGGCCGCTGTGCTGGCCTTGCAGCGAAAGCTGGGCATCGACCCCACCGGGGCCGTGGGCCCTGTGCTGTGGGCGAAGATCGTCACCCAGGGGGCGGGGTACTGATAATAAAACAGAGGCGGCAGACGAAATCGTCTGCCGCCTCTGCGGCGTTATGGGATCAGAACAGCCGGTCCAGAAATTTGTCCACCAGGGCCATGGTGTCCCGGTTGATGCCGGACTGTCCGGCCTGGCGGATGACGGTCATATGCTGATTGCTGGCGGGGTCCGTGATCAGCCGGAAGTCCGCGCCGGGCAGTTCCGCCCGGCGGGCATACAGGGAGCAGCCGCCGCAGGGGACCTCCCGGTCTTCGCTGCCCTGGAGGAGCAGGGCCGGTACGCCGCTCTGGAGGCCCCGGACGGCGGACAGGTCCGCATATTTTCCGAATAGGAGCCGCTGCCCTCAGCGGCCCGGGAATCCCTATGAGAGAACCATGGCAAAAAGAAAAGACCCTCAGCTTTTGCTGAGAGTCTTTTTGGCAGCGGGAGAAGGATTCGAACCCCCGGCGCAAGCGCCGGGAGCTGCGCCCGGATTGAATTTGTGTGAGGGTCCGAATCCCTATGACAGAACCATGGCAAAAGAAAAAACTCCCAGCATAAGCTGAGAGTCTTTTGGCAGCGGGAGAAGGATTCGAACCCTCACATACGGAGTCAGAGTCCGCTGTGCTACCTTTACACAATCCCGCTATGTTCCTGACGAACAAAACTTATTATACTCGTTTTCCGGCGTTTGTCAACACTTTTTTCCCGGCTTTTGAAAAAATTTTCCGGGGGCGGTTTGGCCCGCCCCCGGAGAGGGTAAGAGACGTTACGCCGCCAGCAGGTCTGCCGACGTGAAATACTTCCGCAGCGGCTTATACAGCAGGGCAAACACCACTAGGCACAGAACGATGCTGGGCAGCATGTAGCTTCCGTTATAGATCAGGGAGTAGATCCAGGGGCTGGTCATGGGCTTGCCGAGGAACGTGTCGGGCATCCACTTGCCCCACACAAAGACGCCGATGAGGAAATGCGCCAAAAAGCGCAGCACGCCGCCGATGAGCGTGCCATAGTAAACGCTCCACTTGCGGCGGGACAGCAGGCCCGCGCCAAAGCCCAGTGCCACAAAGGCGATGAAGTAGTCGCAGATGATGGTGGTCCAGTCAACGGAGAACTTGTTGCCGATGAGGTAGGTGATGGTGCCGTACACCAGGCCCGCCAGAGAGCCCCAGCCGCAGCCGTACCGGGCGGCGAACAGGATGATGGGCAGCATCTCCAGGGTGATGGAGCCGCCGTTGGGGAACTCATAGAGCTTGATGAGGCTGAGGATCTCCGCCATGGCGATGAAGATGGCGGCCTCGCAGATCATGCGGGTCTTGTTGATTTTCATGTGTGATTTCTCCTCTTTGAAAAAATATCCGCATCGCGGGCCCTGGAGGCGTGGCAATGCGGAAACAAAAGCCATATTCTCGCATTCCTACGCCGGCATTACCCGGATCAGGTTCGAGGGACCGGACGGCGATACGTCTCATCTCAGCCAGCTTGCGCCAGCACCCCTTGGATTGTGAGGATATTCTATCACGGCTGTCGTTTTTTGTCAAGCCCTCAGCATACCGGCGCGGTATATGCGTCTATTCTACGCCGGTATGCCCTTCGGGGATAGGCGGGTTTTCTATCCGGATGTGTCCGTTTTATAGGTCCGGGTTTCCGGCTGTCTCCCGCAGGCGCACACCGGCTGGCAAAATCCCCGAAAATCCAACGTCCGCCCCTTGTCAAGTCATTCGGTGTTTGCTATAATAAAATATTATTTGCAGTACCGGGAAAGGGGTGTCCTGTCATGAAATACCAGCAGTGGAGCATACCGGAGCTGCCCGCCGGGGCAGTGGACCGGCTCACCGGGGCCGGGTACCCCTATCTGGTGTCCTCGGTGCTGGCCTCCCGGGGGATCACCACCCCGGAGGAGGCCGCCGCCTTCTTAGAGCGGGACCGGGACCTGCCCTATTCCCCCTTTTTGATGAAGGACATGGACAAGGCCGCCCAGCGGGTGAGCCGCGCCCTGGCCGGCGGGGAAAAGATCGCCGTTTTCGGCGACTATGACGTGGACGGCATCACCGCCACGGTGATCCTGGTGGACTATCTCCTGTCCCGTGGCGGCGACGTGGTGCACTATATCCCCCGCCGCATCGAGGATGGCTACGGCCTGGGAAGGGACGCCATCCTGTCCCTGCACGGGCAGGGGGTCCGCCTGCTGGTAACGGTGGACTGCGGCATCACCGGCGTGGAGGAGGTGGCCTACGCCAACTCCCTGGGCATGGACGTGGTGGTGACGGACCACCACGAGTGCAAGGAGGAGCTGCCCCCGGCCTGCGCCGTGGTGGACCCCCACCGGCCCGGCTGCGGCTATCCCTTCAAGCACCTGGCCGGCTGCGGCGTGGCGCTGAAGCTGGTGCTGGCCCTGGGGGGCGAGAGCCGGGAGGAGGCCCTGCTGTCCCGCTACTGCACCCTGGCCGCCATCGGCACCGTGGCCGACGTGATGCAGATGTCCGGCGAAAACCGCACCATCGTGTCCCGGGGCCTGGCGTCCATCAGCCGGTCGGACTTCATCGGCCTCCACGCCCTGCTGCATGAGGCGGGCCTGTCCGACAAAACCGTCACCTCCGTGCAGATCGGCTTCGTCCTGGCCCCCCGCATCAACGCCGCCGGGCGCATGGGCGCGGCGGACATGGCGGCGGACCTGCTGCTGTGCACCGATCCCCACCGGGCGGAGCACCTGGCCCGGGAGCTGTGCGCCCTGAACCGGGAGCGCCAGGCCGTGGAGCAGGAGATCTACTCCCAGGCCGTGGAACAGATCGAGGAGACCCCGCCCCAGGAGCGCAGCGCCCTGGTGCTGGCCTCCGACACCTGGCACCAGGGGGTGGTGGGCATCGTGGCCTCCCGCCTTTCGGAAAAATACGCCTGTCCCAGCTTTATGATCCACCTGTCCGGCGGCACCGGCAAGGGGTCCTGCCGCAGCTGGGGCGGGTTCAATCTGTTCGCCGCGCTGGAGGCCTGCTCCGACCTGCTGCTGGGCTTCGGCGGCCATGAGCTGGCGGCGGGCTTTACCATTGAAGAAAAGAACATCCCCGCCTTCCGGCAGCGGATGAACCAATACGCCAGCCGGTTCCGGGGCGGCAAGGCCCCGGTGTCCTGCCTGCAGGTGGACGTGCCCATCGGCCAGGCGGGCCGGGTGAACCTGGCGGAGGTGGAGGCCCTGGACGCCTTAGAGCCCTACGGGGCGGGCAACGCCCGGCCGGTGTTCTGCCTGCGGGGCGCCACGTTGGACCGGCTTCAGAACGTGGGCCAGAACCGGCACCTGAAGCTGCGCCTGACCAAGGGCAGCGCCCAGTTTGACGGCATCTTCTTCTCCGCCGTGGCCCAGACCTGCGGCGTGGCCCCCGGCGACCGGGTGGACGCCGCCTTCTATCTTCAGATCAACGAGTTCCGCAGCAGCCGCACCGTCCAGATGCAGATGGTGGATATCCGTCCCTCCCTTACCGGCAGCACCCGGGAGGAGGAGTCCCTGGAGCTGGTGGACCGCTGCCTGCGGGGGGACGAGCTGCGTCCCCGGGACGCCGTGCGCCTGCTGCCCTCCCGGGACCAGTGCGTGAGCCTGTGGCGGGCCCTGCAGCACGCGGTGCCCCCCGACGGACTGGAAACGGACTATCTGCCGCTGCTGCGGCGGCTGTCCGGGGCGCTGCAGGGGGCGGAGCCCTTTTTGCGGACGGTGCTGTGCCTGGAGGTGTTCCGGGAACGGGGCCTGCTGCAGTGCCGCCGCCTGGGCGACAGCATAAGCCTGCATCTCACCAGCCAGGGCAAGAAGGTAGCCCTGGACCGTTCGGAATATCTGCTGCACCTGCACCGGGCGCTGGACACATCACGAGGAGGGGGACGCTTATGACAATGGAAGAACGATACCAACGCCTGGAGGACACGGTGCGGGCCTATAACCCCACCGCCAGCTTCGACAAGATCCGGGCCGCCTATGAATTTGCCGCCGCCGCCCACCAGGGCCAGCTGCGCAAGGACGGCTCACCCTTTGTGACCCACCCCCTGGCCGTGGCCCAGATCGTGGCCGAGGAGCTGCACCTGGACTCCGAGTCCATCGAGGCCGCCCTGCTCCACGACACCATTGAGGATACCTCCGCCACCCACGAGGACATCGCCAAGCAGTTCTCCCCCACGGTGGCGGACCTGGTGGAGGGGGTCAGCAAGCTGACCCGGGTCCACTATACCTCCAAGGCCCAGGAGCAGATGGAGAATCTGCGCAAAATGCTGCTGGCCATGTCCAAGGACATCCGGGTGATCCTCATCAAGGTCTCCGACCGGCTCCACAATATGCGCACCATGGAGTACCAGACCCCGGAGAAGCAGAAGCAGAAGTCTTTCGAGACCCTGGAGATCTACGCCCCCATCGCCCACCGCCTGGGCATGCAGAAGATGAAGTGGGAGCTGGAGGACCTGTCCCTGAAATACCTGGACCCCATCAGCTACCGGGAGATCGTGGACGCCCTGGACGAGAAGGCCACGGAGTACGACGGCTTCATGTCCTCCATCCACGACCAGATCACCCAGCGCCTGGAGGAGGCCCATATCGACGGCTATGTCTATGGCCGCATGAAGCACCCCTACTCCATCTATCGCAAGATGTACACCCAGAACAAGTCCCTGGACGACGTGTATGACCTGTTCGCCTTCCGGGTCATCGTGGACACGGTGTCCGACTGCTATTACGTTCTGGGCATCATCCACGACCTGTACAAGCCCGTGCTGGGCCGGTTCAAGGACTATATCGGCACCCCTAAGCCCAATATGTACCAGAGCCTCCACACCACCGTCATGGGCCAGAACGGCGTCCCCTTCGAGGTGCAGATCCGCACCAAGGAGATGCATGAGGTGGCCGAATACGGCATCGCCGCCCACTGGAAGTATAAGCAGAACGGCCAGGGCGGCGGCGACGAGGGCCGGTATGAGTGGGTCCGCCGCCTGCTGGAGAATCAGGAGGGGGCCGACGCCGAGGAGTTCATCCACTCCCTGAAGGTGGATATGTTCGCCGACGAGGTGTTTGTGTTCACCCCTCGGGGCGACGTCATCAACCTGCCTGCCGGGGCCACCCCCATCGACTTTGCCTATAACATCCACTCCGCCGTGGGCAACCACATGGTGGCCGCCAAGGTCAACGGCCGCATCGTGCCCTTCGACTGCCGCCTGAAAAACGGCGACATCGTGGAGGTGGTCACCTCCCAGTCGGCCCACGGTCCCAGCCGGGACTGGGTGAAGATCGCCCGGTCCAGCAACGCCCGGTCCAAGATCCGCCAGTGGCTCAAGCGGGAGCGCCGGGACGAAAACGTGGTCACGGGCCGGGCCTCCTTCGAGTCGGAGCTGAAGCGCTGCGGCGTGTCTTTGAAGGAGCTTACCAACGACGAAAACCTCCCCGGCATCCTGAAAAAGCTCACCTATAAGAGCCTGGACGACCTGTACGCCGCCATCGGCTACGGGGGCATCAGCAGCCTGAAGGTCATCGGCCGCATCCGGGAGGATATCCAGCGCATTCTCCACCAGCACCAGGAGGAGCGCCAGGCGGAGGTGCCGCTGGAAGGCCGCCCCGATGCCACCCGCCCCGCCGTGCCCAAGCGCACCCACAGCGAAAAGGGCATCATTGTGGAGGGCCTCAGCAACTGCCTGGTGAAGTTCTCCAAGTGCTGCACCCCCGTCCCCGGGGACGACATCGTGGGCTTCATCACCAAGGGCTACGGGGTGTCCGTCCACCGGAGGGACTGTCCCAACGCCGACCCGGCCCGCCGCCGTCCCGATGAGGAGGGCCGCTGGATCAAGGTGTCCTGGGCCGAGGACGTGGAGGGCACCTTCCGCACCACCCTCCAGGTGGTGGCCAAGGACCGCATCAACCTCATCGTGGATATCTCCACGGTGCTCTCCTCCACCAAGACCCATGTGGCCTCCATGAACGCCCGCTCCACCCCCGACGGCTTCGCCCTGATCACCCTGGATACCGATGTGTCCAGCAGCCAGCAGCTGAAAACCGTCATGCGCCGCATCGAGCAGATTTCCGGCGTTATGCGGGTCACCCGCCCGGCGGGCTGAGAAAAAACACAATATATTAACCGAAAAGGAGACTATATTACCATGAGAGCAGTGCTGACCCGCGTGAAAAGCGCCTCCGTATCCGTGGACGGCAAAACCATCGGCAGCATCGGCCCCGGCTTCCTGATCCTGCTGGGCATCACCCATGACGACACCGAGGCCCAGGCCGTGAAGCTGGCGGACAAACTGACGGGACTGCGGATCTTCGAGGATGAGGACGGCAAGATGAACCGTGGTCTGGAAACCGTCAACGGTGAAATTCTGGTGATCTCCCAGTTCACCCTGTACGGCAACTGCCGCAAGGGCCGCCGCCCGGACTTTCTGGCCGCCGCCCGGCCCGAGGTGGCCATCCCCCTGTATGAAAAGTTCGTGTCCCTGTGCCGGGAAAAGGGCATCCATACCGAAACCGGCGAGTTCGGCGCCGAGATGCTGGTGGAATCCGTCAACGACGGACCTCTGACCCTGGTGGTGGACACGGACCAGCTGAATGCGTAACGTATTCCACATTCTTCCGGGCGGACGCCGCTGTCCGCCCGCTTTTATCCTGAATAGGAGGTTGAACCCATGAAAATTGATTCCATTATGGTGGGCCCCATTATGACCAACTGCTACCTGCTGAGCGACGAGACGGCAGGGGTCTGCGCCCTGATCGACCCCGGCGACGAGGCCCCCCGGGTGCTGGACATGGTGGCCAGGTCCGGCTGCCAACTGCAGTATATCCTGCTGACCCACGGCCACTTTGACCACACCACCGCCGTGCGCCCCATCTTAGAGCAGTACCCGGATCTGCCGGTGTACATCAACGAAAAGGACGTGGTGGACGGCCGGGTGGGGGACATGGAGCTGGTGTTTTCCCGGCTGCCGGAGCACAACCAGCGGTATTATCACGACGGCGACACCCTGACTCTGGGGAGCCTGACTGTCACCGTGCTGGAGACTCCGGGCCACTCCAAGGGCTCCGTGTGCCTGGTGGCGGAGGATGTGATCTTCTCCGGCGACACCCTGTTCCGCTGCTCCTGCGGCCGGACGGACTTCGCCGGCGGCGACTATCGGGAGATGCTGCAATCCCTGGCCCGCCTGGGGAATCTGCCCGGGTCCTACCGGGTCTACCCCGGCCACGACCAGCCCACCACCCTAGACTATGAGCGCCGGGTGAATCCCTATGTCCGCCAGGGCATGAAGTAAGGGGCGGGGCTATGAAACTGGTTTTTCGCGGTCATGACGACCGCTACGCGGTGGAGCAGAGCCTGCTGGCCTTCTTCCCGGAGGAGCGGCCCGTGTATCAGGAGCCGGGGCTGGGGGAGGACAACTGGGCCCGGGTGGACCTGCACCAGGGTCCGGTATACGCCACCGCCGTCACCGAGATCGCCCACGGCGGCAGGCTGGGCCGGGGGACCTCCCGGGCCCTGCTGCGGGACGTGACGGACGAGTATGAGCGGGAGCGCCTGCGGCAGAAGGCCGTGAAGCTGAGCTTCTTCAAGGCCGTCCGGGAGATCGCCGGTCTGACCCCGGCCTGGGGCGCGCTGACGGGCATCCGTCCCGGCAAGCTGGCGGCCCGGCTGCTGGAGCAGGGGAAGTCCCCCGCCCAGGTCAGCCGCATTCTGGGGGACACCTACTATGTCTCCCCCTCCCGCCGCCGTCTGGCGGTGGAAACCGCCCAGGCGGGCCTGCGGGCCAAGGCGGACCTGCGCCCGGAGGACATCTCCCTGTATATCGGCATCCCCTTCTGCCCCACCCGCTGCGCCTATTGCAGCTTCGTGTCCCAGTCGGTGGAAAAGTCCCTGGGGCTGATGGAGCCGTATTTAGAGGTGCTGTGCCGGGAGATCACCGACGCCGCCCAAATGGTGCGGGAGACGGGCCTGCGCATCAAGTCCTTCTATATGGGCGGCGGCACCCCCACCACCCTGTCCGCCCGGCAGATGGACCGGCTGCTGACCCACCTGAACCGCAGCTTTGACCTGTCCGGCTGCGTGGAATACTGCATCGAGGCCGGACGGCCCGACACCATCACCCGGGAAAAGCTCCAGGTGCTGCTGGACCACGGGGCCGACCGCATCAGCGTCAACCCCCAGTCCCTGGAGGACACCGTGCTCCAGGCCATCGGCCGCCGCCACACCGCCCGGGACATTGAGGACACCATGGCCCTGGCCGCCTCCATGGGCTTTCCCCATGTGAACATGGACCTGATCGCCGGGCTGCCTGCCGACACGCCGGAGGGCTTCCGCCGGACCCTGGACAAGTGCCTGACCTTCGGGGCCGACAACATCACCGTCCATACCCTGAGCCTGAAAAAGGGCAGCCGCATCCTGCTGGAGGGTCTGCCCATCCCCACGGCGGAGGACGTGGCCCGGATGCTGGACTATGCCGACCCCACCCTCCGCGCCGCCGGATTCTCTCCGTACTATCTCTATCGCCAGAAGTACATGTCCGGCAGCTTTGAAAACGTGGGCTGGTGCATATCCGGAGCCCAGGGGCTGTATAATATTTACATCATGGAGGAGCTGCACAGCATCCTCTCCCTGGGGGCAGGCGGCTCCACCAAGATGGTGGACCCGGTCCGGGGCCGCATCCAGCGGGTGTTCCACGCCAAGTATCCCACGGAGTATATCCAGCGGCCCGAAAAGATCGCCGAGAACCTGTCGGCCTTCCGGGCATTCCATGAAAATATGAAGAAGTGAAATGAGGAGGGTCCATGACCAGGGGGAAGCAGTCATTTTTAGGGGGCGCCGCCCTGCTGACAGTCACCATGCTTGTCACCAAGGCCATCGGCGCCCTGTACAAGATCCCTCTGGGGAACCTGCTGGACGAGCAGGGCATGAACTATTTCTACGCCGCCTATAACATCTATAACCTGCTGCTGATGGTGTCCACCGCCGGGCTTCCTCTGGCCCTTTCCCGACTGGTGTCCCAGGCGGAGGCTCTGGGCTGGGTAAACCGGCGGCGGCGCATCGTCTCCGTGGCCTTCTGGCTGTTTCTGCTGCTGGGGCTTCTCAGCAGCGGCCTGATGTTCTTCCTGGCCGGTGACCTGGCCGGGTGGATGCACAACACCCGGGCGGAGGACGCCATCCGGGTGCTGTCTCCGGCGGTGCTGTGCGTGTGTCTGGTGTCGGTGATCCGGGGCTATACCCAGGGCATGGGCGATATGCGGCCCACCGCCGCCAGCGAGGTCATCGAATCCGCCAGCAAGCTGGTGGTGGGCCTGGGTCTTGCCTGGTGGCTGCTGCGGCAGGGGTACCCCTCCCACATAGCCGCCGCCGGTGCCATCGCCGGGGTCACGGCGGGGGTGATTCTGTCCCTGCTGGCCCTGACCGTGTGGACACTGACCCATCTGTCCCGGGACAGGGGCCGGGACGACCCGGGACAGAGCCGGGATATTCTGCGCCAATTGCTGGCCATCGGGGTGCCCATCACCGTGGGCTCCGTGAGCCTTTCCGTCATCAACCTGCTGGACCAGTCCATCACCATGGGCATCCTGCAGAACACCTGGGGCCTGACGGAGCCGGAGGCCGCCGGCCTCTACGGGACCTACAGCTATGCCGGGAATCTGTTTGCCCTTCCGGCGGCGTTTATCTATCCGCTGACCATCAGCCTGATCCCCGCCATCGGGGCGGCTCTGGCCCGGGGGGACCGGTCCGCCGCCGGGCGGCACACCGCCGCCGCCTTCCGGCTGACGGCCCTGCTGGCCCTGCCGGCGGGGGTGGGACTCAGCGTTCTGGCCCGGCCCATTCTGGAGCTGCTGTACCCCGCCAAGGGGGCGGCCACCCTGGAGGCCGCGGCGTATCACCTGGAAATTCTGGGCGTCGGCAGCATTTTTGTGTGCCTGATGGCCCTGTCCAACGGGATTTTGCAGGCCTATGGCCGGGAAAGAGTCCCCCTCTGGACCCTGCTGGCCGGAGGCGGTCTGAAAATCGCCCTGAACTATCTGATGATCTCCAACCCCGATTACGGCATCCGGGGCCTGCCGGTAAGCACCCTGTGCTGCTACGCCCTGATAACCGTGCTGAATCTGATGGCCATCGCCCGATATGTGCCGGAAAGGCCCGATTATTTCCGGATATTTTCCCGGCCGGGGCTGGCGGCCCTGGGGATGGGCGCGGCGGCATGGTGGCTCCACCGGCTGCTGGCAGACCTGCTGCCCGGGGGTCTGGCCACCCTGCTGGCGGTGGCCCTGGCGGCGGTGATCTACGCCGGGGCGGCGCTGCTGCTGGGGGCCGTGGGCCGGGAGGAGGCCATGGCCCTGCCCGGCGGGGAGCGTCTTGTCCGCTGGCTGCGGCTGAAATAGACGAAAATTCCGTACATTTTTCACGAAAAACAGCCTCATCAGGCTATTTTGCCGATAAGAGGACTTGCAATAGGAGCGGGAATATGGTACATTTTAAGGAGAAAGCGCGATACGACTACGACGACCTGCTGGAGATCATCCGGGTGCTCCGCTCGCCGGAGGGCTGCCCCTGGGACCAGGTGCAGACCCACCAATCCATCCGCCGGGGACTGCTGGAGGAGGCCTATGAGGCCGCCGAGGGCATCGACCGGGACGACGCGGACCTGCTGCGGGAGGAGCTGGGGGACGTGCTGATGCAGGTGGTGTTCCACGCGGACATCGAGCGCCAGCGGGGCCGGTTCACCATGGAGGACGTGGTGGACGGCGTGGTGAAGAAGCTGATCTTCCGCCACCCCCATGTGTTCGGCGGCGCGGAGCCGGAAAAGGACGCCCAGTCGGTGCTGGTCAGCTGGGATGCCATCAAGCGCCGGGAGAAGCACCAGCGCACCACCACCCAGGCCATGGACAGCGTGGCCCGGTCCCTGCCTGCCCTGTGGCGGGCGGAAAAGCTCCAGAAAAAGGCCGCAGACGATGGCTTCGACTGGCCGGATATCCAGGGGGCCCTGTCCAAGCTGGACGAGGAGGTGGGCGAGCTGCACCAGGCGGTGCAGGACGGCGCCAACGTGGCCGAGGAGCTGGGGGACGTGCTGTTTGCCGCCGTGAAGGCCGCCCGCTTTGCCGGAGTGGACCCGGAGGACGCCCTGAACGCCGCCTGTGAAAAGTTCATCCGCCGCTATGGGGCGGTGGAGCAGGGGGCCCGGGACCGGGGCGTCAGCGTGTCGGACCTGACCCTGGAGGAAATGACCGGCCTGTGGAACGCCGCCAAGTAAGGCGGCCCCCATCTGACCCAGGTTTCTGATGCGATATTCATCGCTTTGGGATAGATTTTGACCAAGGAAAATTTTTAGGAGGACTATCATGAATAAGACCGAACTGATCGCCGCCGTGGCGGAAAAGACCGGCATGTCCAAGAAGGACACCGAGGCTGTCATCGCCGCCACCCTGGGCACCATCACCGCCGCCCTGCACGAGGAGGAGAAGGTGCAGCTCATGGGCTTCGGCTCCTTCGAGGTGAAGAAGCGCGCTGCCCGCACCGGCCGCAACCCCAGAAGCAAGGAGACCATCGAGATCCCCGCTTCCCAGACCCCCGTTTTCAAGGCCGGCAAGGCCCTGAAGGACGCCGTGGCCAAGTAAAAAAACAGACCATTCCGGCGGCGCGGGGAGCTCGGTAGAGCAC
>NZ_JAJEPW010000031.1:0-34530 GCF_020687045.1 Brotocaccenecus cirricatena | reverse complement strand
CCCCGCAGCCCACCGGCTGCGGGGGTTCTGCCCGTTGCGAAGGTGTTCCCTCCAAGCCGCCCCGCCGAGGGCAGCAGGCCCTACGGACTTGGCTCTCCCTCTGGGAGAGCTGTCACTGAAGGTGACAGAGAGGGCCTGCTGGGCGGGGCCCATGTCTGCCCACCATCGTGCCAAACGCAAAAAAGCAGCCTTTGGGGCACCCTCCGTAAGGAAGGGACTCCAATGATTTGTATTTAGCTTTTTTCGCGGATTGTGGTGTCATAATCCGATGCTTGCTATCCCTGTGGACACGACGGCAAATGCTTCGTATTATTTATTTATAATAACTCCTTTGTACCAAGTCGGAATGGATTTCGTCATATTCTCATACCAGCTTAGTACATCTTTTGCTTGATTTATCATTACTTGAATTTGGCTCTGCCCAAAAGGAATTGCCCAAGGCACAGAAGATAAAGCATTGCTGCTAATATAAAGTGCGAGCAACTCCCAAAACGGAATTGGTACGTCATTGCTGAAGTATCCGTTTACCATTCCGGTTGCAAACAAAGGGGTAGCTTGAGCGCACCACACAATGCGGTTAAATTCTTCCCACGGATCTCCGAAGTCATTTCTATTAAAATCAATGATGTAGAGTCGCTTATCATTCCCTATCATCATATTGCCGATATGGTAATCTCCGTGCTGATAGGTTCGAGGGCGACCGCTGAGCAAATATCTGTGAGCGTTAATGTAATCAATGAAGGCTTGTCCATTTTCGTACTTGACAGAACATTCTTCATACATCTTGATTTTGTGGTCTGCTTTACGATTAAAATAGATTTCCCAATCTTCTATTTCTTTCGGAGCGGGGATTTTATGAATTTCTTTTAGTATTTTTCCCGCTTCAAAACCATAAGAATACTGTTCTTGGTCTGTTAAATTATGTATATTTTCTTCTGCATCAATGCCATCTATCCAAGTTTGAATAGAATAAACTCCTTCATCAAATGTGCCGAACTCTAAGGGGCGGCACATTGGTACACCGAGAGCTGCTACCTGACCCATAAGTTCATATTCGCTTTTTTTCCTGTCATACTGTTCAATCGGAGAAACACGAAGCAAAAATTTATTTCCTTGCTCGTCGGTAACACAGTATTTTCTATCTTCTGACCAACCTTTATCTATTAGTTGCTTTGTAATAAATTCATGTTGTGGCATAGCCTTTCATCCTTTCAAAGAATTATTTGCCTTACAAAAATTATTCTTGGTAAAATTATATTTCTTATTATACAGAAAATAAAATCATTATTTACTATTTTTTGCTCCTACCGTAATCCTTCAATATGATTGTTTTTCCTATAAATCCAAATTCCGGCTGACGACAAAACCAAAGGGAGACAACTTCCTTACGAAGCCTCTCCCTTCGGCTGCTTTTTTGCTATTTCTCATGTAAATTCAGAACAAACCGGGGATGTTCAGCCCGCCGGTGAGGGCGCCCATGGCGGACTCCATGGCCTCCTCCGCCTGGCGCAGGGCCTCGTTGACGGCGGAGATCACCAGGTCCTGCAGCATCTCCACGTCCGCCGGGTCCACGGCGTCGGGCTGGATGGTCAGGGCCGTCAGCTGCTTCTTGCCGGACACGGTGGCCTGCACCGCGCCGCCGCCCACGGAGGCGGTGAAGCTGCTCTCCTCCACGTTCTTCTGGGCGCTTTCCATCTCCTGCTGCATCTTGGCCAGCTTCTGCTGCATTTGCTGCTGCTGGCGCATCATCCCGGCGCTGCCGCCGAACCCGTTGCGGGCGCTGTATCCCTTAGCCATGGTTGAAATCTCCTTTATAATACTGATTTAATATCGTGCGATCACTTGATTTTGAAATTTTCCAGCTGGCGGCCCTGGGCGGCCACCTCGTCCAGCTTGTCCGGGGCCTTTTCCGCCGGAGGCTCCTCCCAGGGGGGCGTCTGCTCCGGCTCCGGGACTTTCTCCGGGGGCTTCTCCGGCGCTTTTTCCGTCACCTTCTCCGGCTTGGGCCGGGGCTTGGCGTTTTTTTTCCCCGCCGGGGCTCCGCCTACCGTCAGCGCCACCCGGATGGTCTGCCCCTCGGTGGCGGAGGCCACCTCCTGCAGCACGTGCAGCACCGTGTTGTTGTTCAGGGAGTCCCGGACGAACTCGTTCTGGCAGTACAGCGTCAGGCAGTCGCCGTCCACCGCTCCCTGGACCATGTTCAGAAACACCCGGTGGTTCACCGCCAGGCGGCCCTTGCAGTGCTCCTTCATGGCGTCCCACTTGCCGGTGTCGCCCACCACGGCGGTGGACTTTGCCGCCACAGGCTTCCGGACCGGTCTGGCGGCAGGGCGAGCCGCAGGCGGCTCCTCGTCCGGAATATCGTATACCCGCTCCCGTCCGCCGGGTTCCTCCGGCAGGGGCGGCTCCTCCGGCATAGGGGGCCGGTCATCGCTTGGCACGTCCCGGCTTGTCCCGGCGCTGTCCCGGGACAAAGGGGCGGTTTTGGGGGACGTCCCGGCGGTTTGCGGGACAGCTTTTACCGGTATTCCGTTTGCAACCCGATCCTCCAGACGGTCGATCCGCTGGCTCAAAGCCGTCAGGTCGCCGGACAGACTTTCGTCACACAGCCGCAGCAGACACAGCTCCGCATCCGTCCGGGGCTGGAAGCTGTCCCCCAGCCCGGCGCAGCAGGACTGCAGCGTCTCCGTCAGATACAGAAACCGCCGCATGGGCTGGCTGCCGGAAAGGGACTTCAGGGTCTTGGTATCGTATATGCCCGTCAGCAGGGCGGCGGCCCCGTCGGGGGCGGCCTTGAGAATGGTCATGTCCCGGGCCAGGTCCCCCAGCTCCCCCAGCATGGCGGCCACGTCCTTGCCGCCCCGGTACAGCCCGTCCAGCCGGGTCAGAGCCCCGGCGGCGTCCCGCCGCAGGATGCAGTCCATCAGCTCCACCGTCTGGACGCTGCCGGCCAGGCCCAGAATATCCAGCACCGCCCGGCTGTCCAGCTGGCCCTGGGCCACCCGGCACTGATCCAGCAGGCTCAGGGCGTCCCGCAGGGCGCCGTTGGCCATCCGGGCCAGGATCTCCGCCCCGTCGGGAGTCAGGTCGATCTGCTCCGCCTGGGCGATTCCCAGCAGGTGCTTTTCCATATCCCGGGGCAGAATGCGCTTGAAGGTGAAGCGCTGGCACCGGGAGAGAATGGTGGCCGGGACCTTGTGCAGCTCCGTGGTGGCCAGGATGAACATCAGGTGCTCCGGCGGCTCCTCAATGGTTTTCAGCAGGGCGTTGAAGGCCTGGGTGGACAGCATGTGGACCTCGTCGATGATGTAGACCCGCTTTTTCAGCACCGTGGGGGTGTATACCGACTCGCTGAGCAGCTCCCGGATGTCGTCCACCCGGCTGTTGCTGGCGGCGTCCAGCTCCGTCACGTCCAGCAGGGAGCCGCTGTCGATGCCCCGGCAGGCCTCGCACTGGTTGCAGGGGGCCCCGTCCTCCGGGTGCAGGCAGTTGACGGCCTTGGCCAGAATCCGGGCGCAGGTGGTTTTGCCGGTGCCCCGGGTGCCGGTGAACAGATAGGCGTGGGCCGTGCGGCCCTCGGCCACCTGCCGCTGGAGGGTGCCGGTGATGTGGTCCTGGCCCACCACCTGGGAAAAGGTTTTGGGCCGCCATTTCCGATACAGTGCCTGATACATGAACCAGCCCTCCCTTCGGCCGAAAAATCAGAACAGAACAAACTCCTCCGCTGCCAGCCACGGGGCCGGTGGACTCGCGGCACATGGATGATCCCTCTTAATGCTGCTCGGTTCCCCGCCTGACATGATTCGTGGGTATCCATTGCGCGAGACCGGCTCCGCAGCTGGCGGCGGAGGAGTCGTCATGAAGATATCTTATCACATTTCCCCTCGGTTGGCAACAGGAAATTTGCAGCCGGAGAAATCGCCGAAGCGCTGTCCTCAGCGGGCCGCTGTTGGGGGAAAATTCCCAGTTTATGGCGCAAACGGGCCGTTTTCCCGGCTATCCACGGCGTATTCAAACAGCGTCTGCCGGTAGACGGCGGCAAAATAGCCGCTGCGCGCGTAGGCGTCCGGGTACTGCCCCTCGATCCATCCCAGCAGATCCTGCAATTGCAGCATGACCGCCGCCTGGTGCTTGCAGCAGCCGCTGCAGAAGCAGGAGCAGACCAGACGGCTGATTTCTCCGTTTTCCCAGGCAAACTCCACCTCATAGGGAGCCGTGCCCTCCACAAGGGCGTACCCCGCCCGGCCGTCCAGGCTGATATAGCGGACCAGTCCGCGCTTGTAGTAGTCATATCCCCGCTGGAACATGGCATCGCTGGCCCACAGCTCATCTAGGGAGAATGCTTCGTCGTCCGCGCCGCTGGCAAACTCCTCCTCCGGGTCCGCAGGCGGCAGGAACCATCCGGCGGCCTGACAGGCCGGCAGAGCGCCGCGGTCAAAGGTAACCAGGTGGGAGCCCGCCGCGTAAAACAGCCCGTCCACAGCGATGTCCGCCACGGAAATCACTCGCTTATAGTCAGAGAGCCTGATTTTGAAGCTGTAGTTGACCTGGGTAACGCGGCCCCGCTGCCCGGCCAGCTTGCCGTCCACAAAGACCAGGTCGCCGGGCTTCAGGTCGAACCGGTCGTTGTAGTACGCCAGGCTCCGGTGGTTGGCAGCAAAATAGACCTGCACCACGGACCTTCTGGGGATAGTCCGTTCCGACTTATGGGCAGTCCCCGCTGAAAATTTGATACTGAACGCCATAGTATGCGCCCTCCTTTCCTCTTACGCGCCTATTATACGGCGCTGGGTGTCCCTAAAATCGGACTGCCGGACAATGGAGAAACCAATTGCATTCCATGTTTCGCAAAGCGGTGGGCCATCCGTTCTTATCCTCCGCTATTCGTGCATTAACTCCAAACTTAAATTTGATTCTTCAAAAAATATTTACAAATTTATGCTTCCATTTTTGTAATTCATGTGTTATGCTAATGCTAACCTAAGATTTCAGGCCAAAATTCAAATTAACCCGAATCTTAATTCCGCTTGCGGCGCACATAAGCCCAGGTAATTGCACAAGGAGGAATCATCATGCCCGAATTCAAGCCCGGTGCGCGGCTGTCCAAGAAGCCGCCGCTGAACGAGCAGGAGCTCTATCAGATCGACGCCTACTGGCGCGCCGCCAATTACCTGACCGCATGCCAGCTGTATCTGCTGGACAACCCGCTGCTGGAGCGTCCGCTGCGCAAGAGCGACCTCAAGCAGACCATCGTGGG
This sequence comes from Brotocaccenecus cirricatena, assembly GCF_020687045.1. Lineage (NCBI taxonomy): Bacteria > Bacillati > Bacillota > Clostridia > Eubacteriales > Oscillospiraceae > Brotocaccenecus > Brotocaccenecus cirricatena. The sequence goes on along the minus strand of NZ_JAJEPW010000031.1, from coordinate 29,273 downwards.
CCACTGGGGCACCTGCCCGGGCCAGAACTTCATCTATACCCATCTGGACCGGGTCATCAAGCGCAGTGACCTGGACATGATCTATCTCTCCGGCCCCGGCCACGGCGGCAACGCCATGGTGGCCCAGGACTGGCTGGACGGCAGCTATACCGAGGTCTATCCCAACATCACCCGGGACAAGGACGGCATGCAGAAGCTGTTCAAGCGCTTCTCCTTCCCCGGCGGCATCCCCAGCCATGTGGCCCCGGAGACTCCCGGCTCCATCCATGAAGGCGGCGAGCTGGGCTATTCCCTGGCCCACGCCTTCGGCGCCGTGGCGGACAATCCCGACCTGATCGCCGCCTGCGTGGTGGGCGACGGCGAGGCCGAGACCGGCCCCCTGGCCACCTCCTGGCATGGCAACAAGTTCATGAATCCCATCACCGATGGCGCGGTGCTGCCCATTCTGCACCTGAACGGCTTCAAGATCGCCAACCCAACCATCTTCTCCCGCATGAGCCACGAGGAGGTGGAGAGCTTCTTCCGGGGCTGCGGCTGGGAGCCCCGCTTTGTGGAGGGCGACGAGCCCATGCTCATGCACCAGCAGATGGCGGCGGCCCTGGACTGGGCCATCCGCGAGATCAAGCGCATCCAGCGGGAGGCCCGCAAGAGCGGCCAGGCCAAGCGGCCCCGCTGGCCCATGCTGGTGCTGCGCACCCCCAAGGGCTGGACCGGGCCCAAGGAGGTGGACGACCTGCCGGTGGAGGGCTGCTGGCGGGCGCACCAGGTACCCATCTCCATGGGCGCCGACGCTGACCGGCACCTGGCCCAGCTGGAGCAGTGGCTGCGCTCCTATAAGCCGGAGGAGCTGTTCAACTCCGACGGTACGCCCGTGGAGCTGGTAGCGTCCTTCCCCCCTGCGGGCAATCGACGCATGGGTGCAAACCCCCACGCCAACGGCGGTCTGCTGCTGCGGGATCTGCGGACCCCCGATTTCCGGGACTATGCCGTGGACGTCACGGTTCCCGGCAGCGTGGAGGCCCAGGATATGTACGTTCTGGGCACCTATGTCCGGGACGTAATGAAGCTGAACATGGACGCCCGGAACTTCCGGATCTTTGCCCCGGATGAGACGGCGTCCAACCGCTTGCAGGCGGTGTTTGAGGTCACCGGCCGCCGCTTCCTGGACCAGCAGATCCCGGGCATCGACGACCATCTGGACCCCGACGGCCGGGTTATGGACTCTATGCTCTCCGAGCACTTCTGCGAGGGCTTCCTGGAGGGCTATCTGCTCACCGGACGCCACGGCTTCTTCGACAGCTATGAGGCCTTCATCCGCATTGTGGACTCCATGTTCGCCCAGCACGCCAAGTGGCTGAAGATGTGCAGCGAGCTGCCCTGGCGGCACGACATCGCCTCCCTGAACTATATTCTGGCCTCCAACGTGTGGCAGCAGGACCACAACGGCTTCACCCATCAGGACCCCGGCTTCCTGGACCATGTGGCCAACAAAAAAGCCGACGTGGTGCGCATCTATCTGCCGCCGGATGCCAACTGCCTGCTCTCCTGCTTCGACCACTGCATCAGGAGCCGCAACTATGTCAACGTGATGGTGGCCAGCAAGCACCCCCGGCCCCAGTGGCTGACCATGGAGCAGGCGGTGAAGCACTGCACCCAGGGCATCGGCATCTGGGATTGGGCCTCCAATGACGCCGGGTGCGAGCCGGACGTGGTGATGGCCTGCTGCGGCGACACCCCCACCCTGGAGACGCTGGCTGCCGTCAGCATCCTGCGCCGGGAGCTGCCGGAGCTGAAGATCCGTGTGGTGAACGTGGTGGACCTGATGAAGCTGCAGCCCCACACCGAGCATCCCCACGGCCTCACCGACGAGGAGTATGACGGCCTGTTCACCAAGGATAAGCCCATCATCTTCGCCTATCACGGCTATCCCACCCTGGTCCATGAGCTGACCTATCGCCGCCACAACAAGAACCTCCACGTCCGGGGCTATAAGGAGGAGGGCACCATCACCACCCCCTTCGACATGCGGGTCCTCAACGACATCGACCGCTTTGACCTGGTCATCGACACGGTTCGCCGTCTGCCCCAGCTGGGCAATCGCGGCGCCTACCTGGTCCAGAAGATGCAGGATAAGCTGGTGGAGCACCGGCAGTATATCCGGGACAACGGCGTGGATCTGCCGGAGGTCCGGGAGTGGAAGTGGGATCTGACCCCCGAAACGAAGTAAACCGAGTTTCAAAACAGATTTTTTCAAAGCAAAGGCGGGCCAGCGGCCCGCCTTTGCTTTTTATCCCGCCTTGCGGATGCCCCGGTTGGCGGTGAGGATGCTGACCAGGGCAATCACTGCCAATGCGATGGCCAGGGCTGCGGCGCACAGGGCCACGGTCTGGCCGGTGGATACCTTCAGCGTCAGATCGGAGCCGGTCAGGGCCTGGATTTTGTCCGTGGCCCAGGACATACCGGGGATGCTGACGGCCAACGCGATGACGGTTCCGGCAGCCGCCATCAGGGCCGAGGGTATCCAGATTTGTCCCGCAATATCCCGGCGTTTCGCGCCCAGTGTCCACATACGCAGGGCGGTTTTGCTCTCCTGCATGGGGAGCAGTACGCAGTACGCCGCCAGCACCACCGCCCAAAGGGCCAGACCCACACAGAGCACCGTCCGGGACACCCGGGTGTAACCGTCCAGACTCTCCACGATGTCGCTGTACCCCTGGTCATAGTAGGTCACCGCGCCGCCCAGCTCGTTTTCCGCCAGCCGTGCCTCCATCTGGTCGATGGTGCCGTTTTGCAGGATCAGGCTGGACCACACGCCGTAGTTGCCGGTTACCGTCTGGCAGGTGACGCTTTTCTCCGGCACAAACACGCTGTTGGGGGTAAAGCTGGTGGGGGTGGTCACCCACTCGCTGCTCTGGCGATACAGGCCGATGATGGTGTACTCCGTCTCCTGCCGGAAGCCCTCCTGGGCCACGAACACAGACGCCCGGGGATTGCAGGACTCCTGAAACCGGGCATAGATCGGGGGAAGCCCCGGGTCATCCTCATACAGGGACAGGGGCAGGGAATCCCCTACGTTCAGACCATTTTCCCGGGCCAGGGACTCGGAAATCAGGCACACCGCTGCTCCGGAGTCATACTCCGATTGGGAGAAGCTGCGGCCCTGGGTGACCATGGCGTTCCCGGCGGCGAAATCCGCCAGGGCCTCTACCTTTTCCACCGTCAGCACCGGCACGCTGTGGTTGGTGACGTCCAGTGCTTTCAGGGCCGTCTGCCAGGAGGCGGTGCCGTCCATGATCTCCCGGGCGGTAACGCCCTCCGGAAGCTCCTGGATGGACGGCAGGTCATAGCGGCCATAGTCCACCGTCTGCATCGTCCACAGGCCGGAATCCCCGTCCGGGGCCAGGGTTTCCATCATCCCGGAATACCGGACCACATTGGTGCGCAGGTGGTCCGCCGCGTTCATGGACAGGCTGAACACCTCCGCCCCGGTGGTGGGGTCCCGATAACCCGGGGCGTCCGGGGGCAGTTCCTGAAGCGTCTCGTCCAAAACCTGCTCCTCCTGGCGGGTCCTCTGGTCATAGCGGATCAGGTTGTTCTCAATGTCCAGGGACCAGGGGTCCAGCTGCACGTTGGTGTCCCACAGAATTTCGGCGGCGATTCCGCATCGCTCCTCCCACTCCGTGTCGTCATAGGTGCAGGCCAGCAGCAGATATCGTTTTCCCGCCTCCGGCCGCACGGGGACGTCCCCATCGCTGTAATACTGGGTGAATCGGATATCCGCCTGCCATCCGGTGGGGTCCCGCAGCCCCTGCTGCAAGCCGTACACCCCCTGCACCTGCCCGGATATGGACCATGTGGACTCGGAGTAGGATGCCCCCTCCTGGGGCCGGTCATGGCGCTCCAGAGCGTCCGTTACCAGGACCTCCAGGATGAAGTATGTATAGGGGGCGTCCGGGGCGGAGTCCATTGTCTCGCCGCCATTGTAACTGCGGAAATTGTACAGATCCAGCAGCGGTTTCAGGCCGGGGCTGTACCCGCTGACCAGGCCCACCCTGGGCCGGGACCGGATGATGCTCCAGTTCTGCTGTTCCGGCTGTTCCAGGAACCGGGCCGCTTCCCATGCGGCGGAGGCACTTGCGAGGGATGGGTCGGAATCCCCCGCCTGCTCGTCCCCGCCAGTGACCACCGCCACGGTGGTATAGGTCTCCTCCACCCCGGCCCGGGTCTGGACCGCCGCCCAGAACTGTCCCCCGGATAGGGCCAGGATCACCCCCGCCAAGGCCAGCAGCAATGCGCCGAAGGCCGCCTTCACCGGCCGCCGGGTCAGTTGGTGCATGGGATTCATAAGCGCAGCTCCTTTCTTATTCCGCCTTGCGGATGCCCCGCCGTGCGGTGGATACGCTGACCAGGGCAATCACCGCCAGGGCGATGGCCAGGGCCCCGGCACACAGGGCCACGGTCTGGCCGACGGACACCTTCAACGTCAGATCAGAGCCGGTCAGGGCCTGGATTTTGTCCGTGGCCCAGGACATACCGGGGATGCTGACGGCCAACGCGATGACGGTTCCGGCGGCGGCCATCAGAGCCGAGGGCGTCCAGATTTGTCCCGCAATATCCCGGCGTTTTGCGCCCAATGTCCACATACGCAGGGCGGTTTTCCCCTCCTGCATGGGAAGCAGTACACAGTACGCCGCCAAAACCACCGCCCAAAGGGCCAGGCCCACCAGAAGCACCGTCCGGGACACCCGGGTGTAACCGTCCAGACTCTCCACGATATCGCTGTACCCCTGGTCGTAATAAGTCACCGTGCCGCCCAGGCCATTTTCCGCCAGCCGGGCCTCCATCTGGTCAATGGTGCCGTTTTGCAGGACCATCGTCTCCCAAAGACAGCCGGAGCTGACCCCCAGCCCTGTTTCGCCGGTCTCCACGGCGCAGGTAACGCTCTTTCGCGGCACCAGCACGGTGTTGGGCGTGAAACTGGCCACGCCCTGGCTCCATTCGTTATTCTGTCGGTACAACCCCACAATGGTATACTCCGTCTCCTGCTGGAAGCCCCTTTGCGGCAGGTAATAGGATGCCGTCGGGTCGCTGTCTCCAACCGTGGTCGGCATCAGGTTTTTTTCCTTTTCGTACAGGGACAGCGGCAGAACGTCCCCCACATTCAGGCCGTTTTCCCGGGCCAGGGTCTCGGAGATCAGGCACACCGCCGCGCCGTCGCGGTACTCCTCCTGGCTGATGCTGCGCCCCTGGGTGACCTGTGCCCTTTCGGAGGCAAATTCCAGCATTCCCTCCACAAAATCCACCGCCAGCACCGGCACGCTGTGGTTATTGACCTGGATGGACTCCATGGCCGTGCGCCAGGAGGAGGTGTTGTCAATGACCTCCTGAGCGGTGACGCCCTCCGGCAGCTCCTGGATGGACGGCAGGTCGTACACACGGTAGTCCACGGTTTTGGTGCTCCAGCCCTGGGGCTGCTCCGGGTCCGCCACCGTGACCTCCTCCCGGTCCCGGCTCCTGGCCGCGCTGAAGGAAAATCGCCCGAAGGCCTCCATGTCCAGGCCGGTATACACCTCCGCGCCGGTGGTAGGGTCCCGGTAAATCAGCTCCTCCGGGGCAAATTCCACAGGTTCCTCCGCAGCATCGCCCGCCGTGTGATACCAGTGCTCACTCTGGTTCTTGCGCTGGTCATAGCGGATCAGATTCCCGGGGATGTCCAGGGACCAAGGGTCCAATTGGACGTTGGTTTCCATGAAAACCCAGTCGGCTACGTTCCGCCGCAGGGACCACTCACTGTCTCCGTAACTGTGGGACAGCAGCAGATAGTGCTTTCCCGCCTCCGGATGCAGCAGCTCCGCCGGGTCGTCATACTCCTGGTGCAGCGACACGGAGGCCCACTGGCCGGAGGGGTCCCGAAAAGCATCGTTCAGGCCATAGATCCCCAGCACCTGGCCGTCCAGCTGCCAATTGGCCCCGCCGGATTCGCCGAACCAATCGTTGTTTACTTCCGTGACCGCGTCCGCTCGGATCTCGACAATGGAGTATTCATAGGGCGCATCGCTGCTGCTATGGCCGGTGTAGAGGGAGATGGCAGGCTTCAGGCCGGAGCTGTACCCGCTGACCAGGCCCACCTTTGGCCGGGACCGGATGATGCTCCAGTTCTGCTGTTCCGGCTCCGCCAGGAAGATGGCGGCGGCCATGGCGCTGCCCTGCCGGAGGCTCTCCGCGTTGCTCCCCCCCTCAGCGGAGGGAGTAAGAACCTCATCCGAGGAGATCCGTCCGGTAACCACCGCCACGGTGGTGTAGGTCGCCTCCACCCCGGCCCGGGTCCGGGCCGCCGCCCAGAACTGGCCCCCGGACAGGGCCAGAATTACCCCCGCCAGAGCCAGAAGCAGTGCGCCGAAGGCCGCCTTCACCGGCCGCCGGGTCAATTGGTGCATGGGATTCATAAGAGCATCTCCTTTCGGGTTATGTATCGTAAACCGATTTTAGTCTACCATACATAATCCGTCCTGTCAAGGGGACGGCGGCGGAGAAGACACAAAAATGAGCTCTTTTGTATGGCGGCTGTGCCATACAAAAGAGCTCATTTGCGGTTTGGGGTTTTTACTTCACCAGTTCGATGATAGCGGTCTCGGCAGCATCGCCGCGGCGGATGCCGGTGCGGATGATGCGGGTGTAGCCGCCGTTGCGCTGGGCATATTCAGGAGCAATCTCCTTGAACAGCTTGTGAGCGACGGTCTCTCTGGTAATGAAGCTCAGCGCCTGACGATAGGCAGCCAGATCACCCTTCTTGCCCAGGGTAATCATCTTTTCAGCCAGGGGCTTGATCTCCTTGGCGCGGGTGACGGTGGTCTCCATCCGGCCATTGTCCAGGAAATCGGTGACCTGCTGACGGAGCATCGCCATACGCTGATCGGTAGTCTTACCGAGCTTACGAGTTCCGGGCATTTCAGTTTCCTCCTTGTAAGGATATGCGCACAGGGGCGCGTTAGTTGTTCTCTTCGTCGGCCAGGGACAGGCCCATTGCCTCCAGCTTCCCGATGACCTCCTCCAGGGACTTGCGGCCCAGGTTGCGCACCTTCATCATCTCGTCCTCGGTCTTGGAGATCAGATCCGCCACCGTGTTGATGTTGGCGCGCTTGAGGCAGTTGAAGCTGCGGACGGACAGGTCCAGCTCTTCGATGGTCATATCCAGCACCGTGCTCTGGGGATCGGCGGACTTCTCCACCACGATGGGGCGGCCGTCCAGCGTGTCGGACAGATCGGTGAACAGGGCAAAGTGATCACACAGGATCTTCGCACCCAGGGATACGGCGTCGCGGGCGGAAATGGTGGAATCCGTCCAGACCTCCAGCGTCAGCTTGTCGAAGTCGCTCATGCTGCCGACGCGGGTGTTTTCCACCGTGTAATTCACCTTGTACACGGGGGTATAGATGGAGTCGATGGGAATCACGCCGATGACGCCGGGCCGCTGGGCCTTGTTCCGGTCGGCGGACACATAGCCCCGGCCGTGGCTCAGGGTGATTTCCATGCTCAGGGTGGCACCCACATCCAGGGTGGCCAGGTGCAGCTCGGGGTTCAGGACCTCGACCTCACCGTCGCTCTTGATGTCGCCGGCCGTCACCTCGCAGGGACCAGCCGCCTCAATATAGACGGTCTTGGTGCCCTCGCAGTGCAGCTTGGTCAGCAGACTTTTCACGTTCAGAACGATCTCGGTCACGTCCTCTTTCACACCGGGGATGGTGGAAAACTCATGCTGCACGCCGGCGATCTTGATGCTGGTGGCCGCCGTGCCGGGCAGAGAGGAGAGCATGATGCGCCGCAGCGCATTGCCCAGGGTCGTTCCGTAACCGCGCTCCAGGGGTTCGATCACATATTTTCCATAGGAAGCATCGCCGGGCGTTTCGATACACTCGATCTGGGGCTTCTCAATTTCGATCATGCAGTACCCTCCTTCATTCTCGTTACGGTGCGGACAAGTCCGCACTTACTTGGATTCCTTTGCTTTATGAGGGTCTCGACCCTATTACTTGGAGTACAACTCGACGATGAGGTGTTCCTCAATGGGCATATCAATGTCCTCGCGGGCAGGCATCTTGGTGACGGTGCCCTTCAGGGCATTCTTGTCACGCTCCAGCCACTGGGGGACGGTGACCAGCGGGGCATCCTCGCCGGTCAGGCGCTTGAAGGCCACGGAGGAGCGGCTGCTCTCGCGGACCTCGATGACATCGCCAACGCGAACCAGATAGGAGGGGATGTTCACCTTCTGGCCGTTGACGGTGAAATGCGCATGGTTCACCAGCTGACGGGCCTCGCGGCGGGTCATGGCAAAGCCCAGACGATACACCACGTTGTCCAGGCGGCGCTCCACCAGGGTCAGCAGGTTCTCGCCGGTCTTGCCGGGCATGCGGGAAGCCTTCTCATAGTACATATGGAACTGCTTCTCCAGGATGCCGTAGACGAACTTCACCTTCTGCTTCTCGTTGAGCTGGATGGCATACTCGCTCTTCTTCTTTCTCATCTGGCCGCCGGGGTTGCGCTTGGTCTCCTTCTTGGAGTAACCCATGACGGTAGGAGAAATGCCCAGCGCCTTGCAGCGCTTGGCAATAGGCTGCATATTCTTAGCCATATCTTACTTATCCTCCTTGTTCCGATTACACACGCCGACGCTTGGGGGGACGGCAGCCATTGTGGGGGATGGGAGTGACGTCCTTGATCATGGTCACTTCCAGGCCCACGGCCTGCAGGGCGCGGATGGCGGCCTCACGACCCTGGCCAGGACCCTTCACGAAGACCTCAACGGTCTTCAGGCCATGCTCCATGGCGGCCTTGGCGGCGGTCTCGGCGGCGCTCTGTGCGGCGAAGGGGGTGGACTTCTTGCTGCCGCGGAAGCCCAGGCCGCCGGAGGAAGCCCAGGACAGTGCGTTGCCCTGGCTGTCGGTCACGGTGACCATGGTGTTGTTGAAGGAAGAACGGATATGGACCTGGCCCTTCTCGACGTTCTTCTTTTCACGACGGCGGCGGATGACCTTCTTACCGGTCTTAGGATTAGCCATATTCTATCTTCCCTCCTTACTTCTTCTTGTTGGCGATGGTCTTTTTGGGGCCCTTGCGGGTGCGGGCGTTGGTCTTGCTGCGCTGGCCGCGCACGGGCAGGCCGCGGCGATGACGGGTGCCGCGGTAGCAGCCGATCTCGGTCAGCCGCTTGATATCCAGGGCAACCTGACGGCGCAGGTCGCCTTCCACCACGTAGCTCTGGTCGATGGCTTCACGAAGCTTCGCCTCGTCGGCTTCGGTCAGATCCTTCACGCGGGTGTCGGGGTTGATCCCAGTCTGCGCCAGGATGTCCTGGGCGCTCTTTCTGCCAATACCGTAGATATAGGTCAAACCGATTTCGATTCGCTTATCCTTGGGCAGGTCAATACCGGCAATACGTGCCATACTTTAAAGCACCTCCACTTTCTACTTAGCCCTGACGCTGCTTGTGCTTGGGATTCTCGCAGATCACCATAACGCGACCTTTGCGGCGAATGATCTTGCACTTTTCGCACATGGGCTTCACGGACGGTCTTACTTTCATGTCAATAAACCTCCTACTTACTACGCCAGGTAATCCGGCCGCGGGTCAGATCGTAAGGCGACATCTCCACTGTCACCTTGTCGCCGGGCAGAATCCTGATGAAATTCATTCTGAGCTTTCCGGAAATATGCGCTAAGATAGTGTGACCATTTCCAATGTCAACTTGGAATGTGGTGTTGGGCAGTGATTCAACCACCACTCCCTCAACTTCGATCATGTCGGATTTTGCCAAGTGTTATCCCTCCTGGTCCTGATTACCGCCGCTGACTGCGGCTAAGGCTTTACGAAGCTCACTATTTGTGATTTTTTCGCTGCTTCTGATCTTGTCGGCAGCGGGGCCGCTGCCCTCCTGCACCAGCTCCACATGCTTGCGGCGCTTGCGCTTGGGGCTTTCCACGCGGCGGCGTCTGCCGTCCGCCAGCAGGAGGAAGTCTCCCTCCGTCGCAAGTACGAAGAAGAGGCTTCCTGCGTCCCTGCCGGCGATAGATTTTACGATGTTGGATCTGGCAATGTCCATACGCTCACACCAAAGAGCCCTCGGGGTCCGTCAGAAGCTCCGGGTCCCCGGCGGTGATGAGAACGGTGTTCTCATAGTGGGCGGCGTACTTGCCGTCCGCCGTGCGAACGGTCCATCCGTCGGGCATCTGCACAATGGCGGCGGAGCCGGCGTTGACCATGGGCTCCACGGCGATGGTCATGCCCCGCAGCAGGCGGGGGCCATGGCCGGGGCGGCCATAGTTGGGCACCTCCGGCGCCTCGTGCATGTTGCGCCCGATGCCGTGACCCACATACTCCCGGACGATGCTGTAGCCCTGACTCTCGGCATACGCCTGAATGGCGGCGGAGATGTCGGACAGGCGATAGCCCTCCCGGGCGTACTTGATGCCCTCAAAGAAGCTCTGCTGGGTGGCACGGATCAGCCGCAGCGCCTCGTCGGACACCTGCCCGCAGGGGTAGGTGCCGGCGCAGTCGCCATGGAAGCCGCCGATGAACGCGCCCACGTCCACGCTGACGATGTCGCCCTCCTGCAGCACCCGCTTGCCGGGAATGCCGTGGATGATCTCATCGTTGACGGAGACGCACACGCTGGCCGGATAGCCGTTGTAGTGCAGGAACGACGGGGTCGCTCCCTGCTCGGTGATGAACTTATAGACTGCCTTGTCAATTTGTTGGGTTGTTACGCCGGGTTTTACCATATCCCGTGCCACAGCACGGGCAGCCGCGGTAATCTTTCCCGCCCGGCGCATCAGTTCGATCTCGTGCGCGGATTTCAGCGTGATCATTCGGTCACTCCCAATTCACGCAGGATCGCCTGCGTGGTCCCAGCCACGGTGGGCTGGTCCTCCACAGTTTTCAGAATCCCACGGGCCTCGTAGAAACCCTTCAGGGGCTCTGTCTCTTTATGATAAACCGCCAGCCGGTCACGGACCGTCTCGGGGTTATCATCCTTGCGCTGCACGAGCTTGCCGCCGCACACGTCGCACACGCCCTCGGTCTTGGGAGGGATGTTCACGATGTGATAGCTGGCGCCGCAGCTCTCGCAGACACGGCGGCCACCCATACGAGCCACGATCTTTTCATCGGGGATCTCGATGGCCACCACGGCGTCGAAGCTGATGCCGGCCTGTTCCATGGCCTCGGCCTGGGCGATGGTGCGGGGCACCCCGTCCAGAATGTAGCCGTTGGCACAGTCGGACTCCTGCAGACGCTCCTGGATGATGCCGATGATGACTTCATCGGGCACCAGGCGGCCGGCGTCCATGTACTCCTTGGCACGAAGGCCCGTGGGCGTACCGTTTTTGACGGCGGCGCGGAGGATGTTGCCGGTGGAAATGGTGGGCACATTGAGCTTTTTCTTGAGAATATCCGCCTGAGTGCCCTTCCCGGCACCCGGAGCGCCTAAAAGGATCAGTTTCATATTGCACACCTCGATTATTCCAGGAAGCCCTTATACTGACGCATCAGCATCTGGGACTCCAGAGCCTGGACGGTCTCCAGCGCCACACCCACAACGATGATGACGGAGGTGCCGCCGATGGACAGAGCCGCGACATTGACGATCTTGCCAATGATCAGAGGCAGAATGGCCACGATACCCAGATACACGGCGCCGAAGAGCGTGACCTTATTGAGGACCTTCTGAATGAACGCAGCGGTGGGATTGCCCGGGCGGAAGCCGGGAATGAAGCCGCCGTTCTTCTTCAGGTTGTTGGAGATCTCCACGGGGTTGAACTGGATGGTGGCGTAGAAGTAGCTGAAAGCGATGATCATCAGGAAATAGAAGATCATGTACAGCACAGACTTGGTGTCGATGGCGTTCAGGAAGCCATACCAGAAGGTGCCCTCCTTCGGCTGCTTGCAGAAAGCGGCGATGGTGGAGGGGATCATGGCGATGGACTGCGCGAAGATGATGGGCAGGACGCCGGACATGTTCACCTTCATGGGAAGGGTGGAGGACTGGCCGCCGTACATCTTGCGGCCCACCTGGCGCTTGGCGTACTGCACGGGGATCCGGCGCTCGGCGCCGTTGACCCAGGTGATCAGCACGATCAGCAGCAGGATGCCCACGATGACCAGCAGGACCATCCACCATTTCAGGGAACCGGCCCGCATACCCCCGACCATCTGGGACACCATGGTGGGAACGCGGGACAGGATGCCCGCGAACAGGATGATGGAGATGCCGTTGCCGATACCGAACTCGGTGATCTGCTCGCCCATCCACATCACGAAGGAGGAGCCCGCAATGAAGGACACGATGATGACCAGGGCGGCCCACACAGACGTGCTGGTGAGGATGCCATAGTTCTTCATCAGGAAGAAGTAGCCGACACCCTGGATGATGGCGATGGCCACGGTGGCATACCGGGTGATGGACTGAATCTTCTTCTTGCCTTCTTCGCCGCCCTCCTGTGCCATGCGGCCCAGGGAGGGAATGGCGATGGTCAGCAGCTGGATGATGATGGAGCTGTTGATATAGGGCTGGACGCCCAGGGCGAAGATGGTGGCCTGGGCGAAGGCGCCGCCGGACATCACGTTATACAGGCTCAGCACGGTGGTGCTCAGCTGGTTGATATAGGTGCCCAGCAGGCCGGTGTCCACATAGGGGACGGGGATGGCGTTGCCGATCCGGAAGATCAGCAGGATCAGCGCGGTAAAGACGATCTTTTTGCGCAGCTCGGGGATGCCCCAAGCCTTCTTGATGGTCTGGATCAACTTAGATCACCTCTGCCTTTCCTCCAGCAGCCTCGATTGCATCCTTGGCAGACTGGGAGAAAGCAGCGGCCTGTACGGTCACCTTCTTGGTAACATTGCCGTTACCCAGAACCTTGTAGCCGTATTCACACTTGCTCAGGATTCCCTTGGCAAGCAGGGCCTCTGCGGTGACGATGTCGCCGTCCTCAAACTTGTTGAGAGCGGTCAGGTTGATGATCTCCAGGGGTTTGGCGAAAATGTTGTTGAAGCCACGCTTGGGGATACGGCGTGCCAGAGGCATCTGGCCGCCTTCGAACCCGATGCGGGTACCGCCGCCGGAGCGGGCCTTCTGGCCCTTATGGCCGCGGCCGGCAGTCTTGCCGTTACCGGAGCCGGCGCCGCGGCCCTTGCGGTAAGCTTCCTTGACGGAGCCAGTGGCGGGAGACAGTTCGTTGAGTTTCATCCTCTCGCACCTCCTTTATTCTACTTCGGTGACCTGGAGCAGATAGCCGATCTTGGCGATCTTGCCCCGGGTCTGGGCGTTGTCGGGCTGAACGGTGGTGTCACCGATCTTCCGCAGGCCCATGGACTTGGCAGTGGCAATGTGCTTTTCCAGTCTGCCGTTAAGGCTCTTGACGAGCTTGATGTTCAGATTAGCCATTGTTCACGCCTCCTTAGCCCACGATCTCGTCGACGCTCTTGCCGCGGGTGCGGGCGACCTCTTCCGGGGTGCGCAGGGCCTTCAGGCCCTCGAAGGTGGCGGCGACAACGTTGACGGCGGTGTTGGAGCGCAGGCACTTGGTACGGATGTCCTTCACGCCGGCAGCTTCCATGATGATACGCACAGGACCACCGGCGATCACGCCGGTACCGGGGGCGGCGGGCTTCATCAGCACGCGGCCGGCACCCTTCTCGCCGATGATCTCGTGAGGAATGGTGCTGCCGGACAGGGAGATGGTGATCATGTTCTTCTTGGCGTCCTCGATGCCCTTGCGGATCGCCTCGGGCACTTCAGCGGCCTTGCCAAGGCCGAAACCGACCTTGCCCTTGCCGTCGCCGACGACCATCAGAGCGGAGAACTTCATGACGCGGCCGCCCTTGACCGTCTTGGATACACGGTTGGTGCAGACGACTTTTTCGATGAACTCGCTGGGTTCTCTTTCAAATCTTGCCATTTGTCAGTGTTCCTCCCCTCTCAGAATTCCAGGCCGCCCTCGCGGGCGCCTTCAGCCAGCTCGGCCACGCGGCCGTGATACAGATAGCCGCCGCGATCGAACACCACGGTGTCGATGCCCTTGGCCTTGGCGCGCTCAGCCACCAGCTTGCCCACGGCACGGGCCGCGGTCTTGTTGCCGCCGTTGCCCTCGATCTCCTTATCCAGGGAGGAAGCGGAGACCAGGGTGTTGCCGGCCACATCGTCGATGATCTGGGCATAGATATTCTTTTCGCTGCGGAACACGTTCAGACGAGGACGCTGGGTAGTGCCGAACACCTTGGCGCGGACTCTCTTATGGCGCTTCTGACGCTGAGCGTTGGTATTGGGTCTTTTAATCATAACGGCACACCTCCTTACTTCTTGGCGCCGGTCTTACCGACCTTGCGGCGGATGACTTCGTCGACATACTTGATGCCCTTGCCCTTATAAGGCTCGGGAGGACGCTTCTCGCGGACTTCCGCCGCGAACTGGCCCACCTTCTGCTTGTCGGGGCCGGAAATGACCACCTTGTTGGCAGAGGGGACATCAATGGTGATGCCGTCGATCTCGGGAACGATGACCTGGTGGGAATAGCCCAGGTTCATGACCAGGTTCTTCCCTTCCTTGGCGGCGCGGTAACCGACGCCGTTGATCTCCAGTTCCTTCTTGAAGCCTTCGCTGACGCCGACGACCATGTTGTGCAGCAGAGCGCGGGTCATGCCGTGCAGAGCGCAGTGCAGCTTGTCGTCAGAGGGGCGCTTGACGTGGATGACGCTGCCGTCCTGCTCCAGAATCATCTCCGGGCGCAGAGCCTGAGTCAGAGTGCCCTTGGGGCCCTTGACGGTAACGACGTTGTTCTCCGCGATGGTGACTTCCACACCGGCGGGGACGGTAATGGGCATTCTACCAATTCTCGACATTGTTCAATACCCTCCTTACCAAACAAACGCAAGGACTTCGCCGCCGACGTGAGCCGCGCGAGCAGCCTTGTCGGTCATGATGCCCTTAGAAGTGGATACGATGGCAATGCCCAGGCCGCGCAGAACGCGGGGCAGCTCGTCGGCGCCCACATATACCCGCAGACCGGGCTTGGACACGCGGCGCAGGCCGGAGATGACTTTCTCCTTGCCGGCATTGTACTTCAGAGTGATGCGGATCACGCCCTGGGTGCCGTCTTCGACGACCTGGAAGGCCTTGATATAGCCCTCGTCCAGCAGGATCTGAGCGATGCTCTTCTTCATGTTGGAGGCAGGAACGTCAACGGTCTCATGCTTGGCGTTGTTGGCGTTGCGGATACGGGTCAGCATATCAGCAACAGGATCAGTGATGTGCATAAATATTTCCTCCTAATTTAGAGTTACAGGGAAATCCCTGTTGAGGCAGCGAGGTATCACTGATAATTTAGGCACCGTCCGATGACCAGCGATGTTTAATTACCAGTGACCTTTCGCCATCCTATATTGCCAGAGCGCACGGAGCGCTCGCAGGCACTTGTTGATTGGATTTTTTCGCCAGACGAGGCGAGGCGACGGCGTACTTTGTGTACGCCGAGCCGAGCCAACGAAGTATAACGGAAAAATTTTACCAGGAAGCCTTGCGGACGCCGGGAATCTCGCCCTTGTAAGCCAGCGTGCGGAAGCAGACACGGCAGACGCCGTAGTCACGCAGGTATGCGTGGGGACGGCCGCACAGCTTGCAGCGGTTGTACTTACGGGTGGAGAACTTCGCGGGAGCCTGCTGCTTCAGGATCATAGACTTCTTTGCCATGGTGTTTCTCCTCCTAATCAGCGTTCAAAGGGAGCGCCGACCAGGGTCAGCAGCTCGCGTGCTTCTTCATCGGTCTGAGCGGTGGTGCAGATCACGATGTCCATGCCGCGGATCTTGTCGATCTTGTCATACTCGATCTCGGGGAAGATCAGCTGCTCCTTGATGCCCAGGGCATAGTTGCCGCGGCCGTCGAAGGCGTTGGCGCTGATGCCGCGGAAGTCGCGGACACGGGGCAGAGCCACGTTGAACAGACGATCCAGGAACTCCCACATCTTGTCGCCCCGCAGGGTGACCTTGGCGCCGACGGGCATGCCCTCACGCAGCTTGAAGTTAGCCACGGACTTCTTGGCGATGGTGATGATGGCCTTCTGGCCGGTGATCTGGGACAGCTGGCTGACGACGGCATCCAGAACCTTGGGGTTCTCGCGGGCCTCGCCGCAGCCGACGTTCAGGACCACCTTCTCGATCTTGGGGATCTGCATGGTGCTCTTGTAACCGAACTTCTTGAAGAGAGCGGGAGCCACTTCTTCGGTATACTTAACTTTCAGACGTGCCATTTTTTACGCTCTCCTTTCTCACAGTTCTGCGCCGCACTTCTTGCAGGTGCGGACTTTCTTGCCATCTCTCAGCTCATAGCCCACGCGGGTGTTCTTGCCGCACTTGGGGCAGACCACCTGGACCTTGCTGGCGTAGATAGCGGCCTCGCGCTTGACGATGCCGCCCTCCTCGCCCTGACGGCGGGGCTTGATGTGGCAGGTGACCATGTTGCAGCCTTCCACAACGACCTTGCCCTCGCTGGGGACGGTGCCCAGCACCTTACCCTGCTTGCCGCGGTCCTTGCCGGACAGGATGACAACGGTGTCATTCTTCTTGATCTTCAGACTATTCATTTCTCTGGCCCCTCCATCAAACAACTTCGGGAGCGAGGGACAGGATCTTCATGTAATCCTTGTCGCGCAGCTCACGAGCAACGGGCCCAAAGATACGGGTACCTCTGGGGTTTTTGTCGTCCTTAATGAGGACGGCGGCATTGTCGTCGAAACGGACATAGGTGCCGTCGGCACGACGGACGCCCTTGGCGCTGCGGACGATAACGGCCTTGACCACTTCGCCCTTCTTCACCTGGCCGCCGGGGGTGCTCTTGCGCACGGAGGCGACGATCACATCGCCGATGTTGCCGTACTTGCGCTTGGAACCGCCCAGGACGCGGATGCACTTGATCTCCTTGGCGCCGGTATTATCGGCAACCTTCAGATAAGACTCTGACTGAATCATACTCGGCTACCTCCTTACTTCGCCTTCTCGACGATCTCGACCACGCGCCAGCGCTTGTCCTTGGACAGGGGGCGGGTCTCCATCACCTTGACAATATCACCTACGCCGCAGGCGTTCTCCTCGTCGTGGGCCTTCAGCTTATAGGTGCGGCCAACGATCTTCTTATACAGAGGATGAGCGACACGGTCCTCGATGGCGACCACGACGGTCTTGTCCATCTTGTCGGAAACAACCTTACCGACGCGGACCTTGCGGGAGGAAATTCTCTTCTCTTCCATGTTACTTCTCCTCCTTTTCACGGATAACGGTCTTGACGCGGGCAATATCACGCTTGGTTTCAGCGATCTTGAGAGGATTGTCCAGCTGATTGGTGGCGTGCTGCATACGCAGGAAGAACAGATCCTTCTTCAGGGAGGTCAGCTTCTCGTTGAGCTGCTCCACGCTCATTGCACGTACTTCAGTTGCCTTCATCTCATTCACCTACTTCCTGTGCTTCGAGATCCTCGCGCTTGACGATCTTCGTCTTGATGGGCAGCTTGTGGCTGGCCAGACGCAGGGCCTCGCGGGCGACCTCTTCGGGAACACCGGCAATCTCAAACATGACACGGCCGGGCTTAACAACTGCGACCCAGTACTCGGGAGAGCCCTTACCGGAGCCCATGCGGGTCTCGGCCGGCTTCTCGGTGACGGGCTTATCGGGGAAGATCTTGATCCAGACCTGACCGCCACGCTTGGTATAACGGGTCATGGCGATACGGGCTGCTTCGATCTGGTTGCTGGTGATCCACGCGGGCTCCACAGCGACGAGGCCAAACTCACCGTAGGTGACCTTGTTGCCTCTCATGGCCTTGCCGGTGAGGCGGCCACGGTGTACTCTGCGGTACTTAACTCTCTTGGGCAGAAGCATTACTGAGCGCCTCCTTCTTTCTTTTCTGCGGGCTTGCGGAAGCCGCCCTGAGGACGACCGCCGTCCCGGCGATCACGGTTGAAGCCACCGTTCTGGCCATCGCGGCGGAAACCACCGCGGCGGTCGCCATCCCGGCGTCCGCGGCGCTCACGGCGCTCCTGATAGGGCTTGCTGGTATCCAGGGTGCGGGGGGTGGTCCGCAGGGCCTGGGACAGGATCTCGCCCTTGTAGATCCAGACCTTCACGCCGATGCGGCCGAAGGTGGTGGCAGCCTCAGCGAAGCCGTAGTCAATGTCGGCGCGCAGGGTCTGCAGGGGGATGGTACCCTCGTGATAATGCTCGGAGCCGGCAATCTCGCGTCCGCCCAGACGGCCGGAGCAATTGCACTTGATGCCCTTGGCGCCGGCGCGCATGGCGCGGCCCATGGCATTCTTCATGGCGCGGCGGTGAGAAATACGCTTCTCCAGCTGAGCGGCGATGTTCTCGGCCACCAGCTGCGCGTCCATATCGGGGTTGCGGACCTCGACGATGTTCAGCTTCACGGTCTTGCCGATGAGCTTCTCAACGTCCTTGCGGTACTGCTCGATCTGCTCGCCGCCCTTGCCGATGACCACGCCGGGACGGGCAACGTGCAGGTAAACGGTGACGACCTCGTTGCTGCGCTCGATCTCGATCTTGGAGACGCCGGCAGCATACAGGAGCTTCTTCAGGTAGACGCGGATCTTGTGATCCTCGACCAGCAGATCGCCCACCTTCTCATTGCTGGCATACCAACGGGAATCCCAGTCTTTGATGACGCCCACGCGGAAGCCGTGGGGATTAACTTTCTGTCCCATAAACTGTCTCCTCCCTTCAGTTCTTCTCAGCGACGGCCAGCGTCACGTGAGAGGTTCTCTTATTGATGCGATAGGCGCGGCCCTGAGCGCGGGGCATCATCCGCTTGAGGATGGGGCCGGGGGTGGCGAACACCTGGGTGACCACCAGCTTCTCGGGGTCCATGCTGAAGTTGTTCTCCGCGTTGGCGCAGGCGCTCTTGAGGAGCTTCATCAGGGGCTCGGAGGCAGCCTTGGGGGTCTGCATCAGGATGGCCATGGCAGTCTGCACGTCCTTGCCGCGGATCAGATCGCAGACGATCTGGATCTTGCGGGGAGAGATGCGGACATATCTCAAATAAGCTTTAGCTTCCATTGTTCAGTGCATCCTCCTTACTTAGACTTGGCGTGGCCGCGGAAGGTGCGGGTGGGAGCGAACTCACCCAGCTTGTGACCGACCATATCCTCCTGGATATAGACAGGCACGTGACGGCGGCCGTCGTGGACTGCGATGGTGTGGCCGACGAAGGCGGGGAAGATGGTGGAGCTGCGGCTCCAGGTCTTCAGCACGTTCTTCTCGCCGGTCTTGTTCATTTCTTCAACCCGCTTCAGCAGCTCAGGGGCAACATACGGGCCTTTTTTAATAGATCTGCTCATATTTCTTTGCCTCCCTTACTTCACATTACGACGCTTGACAATGAACTTGTCGTTGCGGTTCTTGGTCTTGCGGGTCTTGTAACCCAGGGCGGGCTTGCCCCAAGGGGTGACAGGACCAGGGCGGCCCACAGGGGACTTGCCCTCACCACCGCCGTGGGGGTGGTCGCAGGGGTTCATGACGGAACCGCGAACGGTGGGACGCCAGCCCATGTGACGCTTGCGGCCGGCCTTACCGATCTGGACGTTCTCATGCTCCAGGTTGCCCACCTGACCGATGCAGGCGGTGCAGTTGGTGCGGATGATGCGGACCTCGCCGGAGGGCATACGGATCTGGGCGTTGTCGCCGTCCTTGGCCATCAGCTGGGCATAGGCGCCGGCGGAGCGCACCAGCTGGGCGCCCTTGCCGGGGTGCATCTCCACGTTGTGGATCACGGTACCCACGGGAATGTTGGCGATGGGCAGGCAGTTGCCGGGCTTGATATCGGCGGAGGCGGAGGAGAGCACCTTGTCGCCTGCGGTCAGACCCACAGGGGCGATGATGTAGCGCTTCTCGCCGTCCACATACTGCACCAGGGCAATGTTGGCGCTGCGGTTGGGGTCATACTCCAGGCGCAGGACAGTGGCTTCCATATCCACCTTGTCGCGCTTGAAGTCGATGATGCGGTACTTCCGCTTCTCGCCGCCGCCGCGATGGCGGACGGTGATGTGACCATAGCTGTTGCGACCAGCGTTCTTCTTCAGGACTTCCGTCAGGCTGGCTTCGGGCTTGGCGTGCTTGTCAATGCCGTCGAAGCCGGAAACAGTCATATGACGGCGGGAAGGGGTGGTCGGCTTAAAGGTTTTGATAGACATTTCTTACACTCCTTCCTTCTCTTATACCATACCCTCGAAGAACTCGATGGTCTTGGAATCCTGGGTCAGCTGGACATAGGCCTTCTTCCAGCTCTTGCGGGCGCCGGGGCGGCCGGCGCCGACGCGCTTGGTCTTGCCATCGTAGTTGATGGTGTTGACCTTAGCCACCTTCACGCCGAAGATCTGCTCCACGGCGTTCTTGATCTCGATCTTGCCGGCGGTGGGAGCCACTTCAAAGACGTACTTCTTATCAGCGGTGGCCTCCATGGAGCGCTCGGTGATGATGGGGCGGATGATGATGTCGTATACGTTAGCCATTACGCAAACACCTCCTGGATTACTGCAAGGGCTTCCTTGTCGAGGACCAGGTACTTGACCTTCAGAATGTCATAGACATTGATGAGGCCGGCCATGGCAGTCTCGACGCCGGGGATATTGCGGGCGCTCTTGATGACGGTCTCGTCCTTGGCGGGGGTGACCACCAGGGATTTGCCGTCGGCCTTCACGGCGGACAGGAACGCGCGGAAGTCCTTGGTCTTGATGGCGTCCATCTTGATGGAGTCGATGACGATGATCTCGCCGGCGGCCGCCTTGGCGGACAGGGCGGACTTCATCGCCAGTCTCTTGACCTTCTTGTTCAGGACGTAAGAATAGCTGCGGGGCTTGGGGGCAAACACGATGCCGCCGTGGGTCCACTGGGGAGCACGGGTGCTGCCCTGGCGGGCGTGACCGGTGCCCTTCTGACGCCAGGGCTTCTTGCCGCCGCCGGAGACCTCTGCACGGGTCAGAGCGCTCTGAGTGCCCTGTCTGCAGTTGGCCAGGTGGTTCTTCACCACTTCGTGCACGACGGCCTGATTGGGCTCGATGCCGAAGATGCTGTCGCACAGTTCAACAGTGCCGACTTCTGCGCCGGCCATGTTCAACACTTTGATAGTAGACATTTCAAGCACTCCTTTCCTTATTTGTTACGGGCGGAAGCCTTCTGGGGATTACGGCCGGAAGCCTTCTGCGGGTTGTTGCTGATGCCGGACTCGACGTTCTTGACGCGGTGGACCTTGACGGTGGTCTTGATGAGGACCAGGCCGCCCTTGGGGCCGGGAACGGCGCCGCGAACAGCGATGAGGTTCAGCTCGGGGTCGACCTTGACCACATCCAGGTTCTGGATGGTGACCTGATCGCAGCCCATCTGGCCAGCGCCGATCTTGCCCTTGAAGATGCGGGAGGGATCGGTGGTGGAGCCCATGGAGCCGGCGTGACGATGGACGGGGCCGCCGCCGTGGCTCATGGGGGTGCGCTGGGCGCCCCAGCGCTTGATGACGCCCTGGTAGCCGTGGCCCTTGGTGGTGCCGGTCACGTCTACGAAGTCGCCCTTCTTGAAGGTGTCGGCCTTGATGATGTCGCCGGCGTTGAGCTCAGCGGCGTTCTCCAGGTCGAACTCGCGCAGGTACTTCTTGGGGGCCACGCCAGCCTTGTTCAGGTGGCCCATTTCGGGCTTGGTGAGCTTCCGCTCGGGAATGTCCTCATAGCCCAGCTGAACGGCGTTGTAGCCGTCCTTTTCGGCAGTCTTCTTCTGAACGACCACGCAGGGACCCGCCTCGATTACGGTGACGGGGATCACCTTGCCGTTTTCGTCGAAGATCTGAGACATGCCAACCTTCTTGCCGATGATTGCTTTCATGTATGATCCTCCTTAAAGGTTATTGGTCGGCATAGATTCAGTCCGCATTGGGATCGGACCGCTTGCTCTGCCGACGTAACCCCCATCCGCCTTACGCAAGTCAGCGGATGGCTGGGCAGCAAGCAAATTTGCTTTGCCGGGTTCCTCCCGGCGGGGGTAATTGAATGAGGGAGATGCGTTTACAGCTTGATCTCGATCTCCACACCGGCGGGCAGATCCAGAGCCATCAGGGCCTCCACGGTCTTGGGGGTGGAGTTGGTAATGTCGATCAGACGCTTGTGGGTGCGGCGCTCAAACTGCTCGCGGCTGTCCTTGTATTTGTGGGTAGCCCGCAGAATGGTGACGATCTCCTTCTTGGTGGGCAGAGGGATGGGGCCGGACACGGTGGCGCCGGTGCGCTTGGCGGTCTCGACGATCTTCTCTGCGCTCTGGTCGATGACCTGGTGGTCATAGGCCTTCAGACGAATGCGAATCATTTCTTTTGCCATTTGGTGTGTTCCTCCATTACTTCGTACGGTTTTTGATTGCGTGACCAACTGCCGTACGGCGAGAAATTTCTTATACGCCGTTCCGTGCGTATCATTCCGGCTCATAAGAAACACCGGCTGAATCCGGCCGGTGCCCTTCTGGCGCAGCGATCTACGCTGACGTGCAGAATCTTCTCAGCCGCCCGATGATCGGACATACTCCCCGGAAGTTACCGGCCATGGGCCGCAATCTCCCGGTTCATCGCAGTGTAAACGCCTCCGGGTGTATACCACCCATCGCACGCGTACCGTTATATGATAATAGAAAAAGTCCCTTTTGTCAAGGGACTTTTTCTATTTTTTTCACGAAATTTCTGCGCGGTTTTTGTGGACCGTGCCCAAAGGGTCAGAGGGTGTCAATACGCCACGCCCCAGTAGATATCGGTGGTGCACTCCTTGCCGCAGACAGGGCATTTGCCCACGGTGCCGGACTGCTTGAGAGGCATGCAGCGGCTGGACACGCCGGCCTTTTCCTTCATGGCCAGCTCACACTCCAGGCTGCCGCACCACTTGGTGCGGGCAAAGCCGCCGCGGCCCTGGGCCATATCCCGGACCTCCTCCCAGGTGGTCAGGTCGAAGGTGTTGTCCTCCAGGTTCTTCTCCGCCATGGCGTACAGGTTGTCGTGAACGTCCTGCAGCAGGGTCTGCGCGGCGCTCTCCAGATCGCTCAGCGGCACGAAGGTCTTTTCACCGGTGTCCCGCCGGGCCATGCAGCACTGCTGCTTCTCCATATCCTTGGGGCCGATCTCCACCCGCAGGGGCACGCCCTTCATCTCATACTGGGCGAACTTCCAGCCCGGGGACTGGTCGCTGTCGTCCAGCTTCACCCGCAGACCGGCAGTCTCCAGCCGCTGCTTCAGCTCACGGGCGGCGTCCAGGACGCCGGGCTTGTGCTGGGCGATGGGCACCACCACCACCTGCACGGGGGCGACAGCCGGCGGCAGCACCAGGCCGTTGTTGTCGGAATGGGTCATGATGCACGCGCCGATGAGGCGGGTGGTGGAGCCCCAGCTGGTCTGGAAGGGGTACTGCAGCTTGTTGTCCCGGCCGGTGAAGGTCACGTCATAGGCCCGGGAGAACTTGTCGCCGAAATAGTGGCTGGTGCCGGACTGCAGGGCCTTGCGGTCCTTCATCATGGCCTCGATGGTATAGGTGGCCTCGGCCCCGGCGAACTTCTCCTTGTCGGTCTTGCGGCCCTTCACCACGGGCATAGCCAGGGCGTCCCGGCAGAAGTCGGCATAGCAGTTGAGCTGCTGCTCGGTTTCGGCAATGGCCTCTTCGGCGGTCTCGTGGATGGTGTGGCCCTCCTGCCACCAGAACTCCCGGGACCGCAGGAAGGGGCGGGTGGTCTTTTCCCAGCGGATCACGGAGCACCACTGGTTATACAGCATAGGCAGCTCCCGATAGCTCTGCAGCACGTTGTGCCAGTGGTCGCAGAACATGGTCTCAGAGGTGGGGCGGAAGGCCAGGCGCTCCTCCAGCTTCTCGCTGCCGCCCATGGTGACCCAGGCCACCTCCGGGGCGAAGCCCTCTACCAGCTCCCCCTCCTTTTTCAGCAGGCTCTCGGGAATCAGCACGGGCATGGCCACGTTCACATGGCCGGTTTTCTTGAACATGCCGTCCATAATGCGCTGGATATTCTCCCAGATGGCGTAGCCATAGGGGCGCAGGATCATGAAGCCCTTCACGGACGCATAGTCCACCAGCTCCGCCTTCAGGCAGATGTCGGTATACCACTTGGCGAAGTCCACCTCCATGGGGGTGATGGCTTCCACATTTCTCTGGTCTTTTGCCATAATTTCTCTCAGTCCTTTATTTTCATCGTTTTAACGGATTATTATCCCTGAACTCTTATTGTATCTGCCCGGCGGGGAAATGTCAACACAAAAAGCCGCCGGTTTCCCGGCGGGCCGCAGCCCCCGGAAACATACCATTATATAACGAAGAAATCCGCCAGCAGGGCCAGCACCGTGGTGAGGATGCCGCACAGGCCGATGGCCAGGCCGCTCATGGCCCCCTCGGTTTCCCCCAGCTCCAGGGCCTTGGCGGTGCCCATGGCGTGGCTGCACGCGCCGATGCCCAGGCCCACGGCCATGGGGTCCTTCACCCGGAACAGCTTCACCAGCAGCGGGGCGCACAGGTTCCCCAGCATACCGGTGACCACCACCGCCGCCACGGTAACGGCCACAGTGCCGCCGTGGCCCTGGGCCACCACCGTGGCAATGGGCATGGTGACGGATTTTGGCAGCAGGGACATGGTCATGGCCCGGTCCAGACCCAACAGGCGGCACAGCACCAGGATGCTGCCCATGGCCGTGACCACGCCCACCACGCAGCCCACCAGCACCGGCAGCCAGTGCTTTGCCAGCAGCTTCCGCTGGGAATAGATGGTCACCGCCATGCAGGCCGTGGCCGGACCCAGGAACAGGTTGATGAGCTCCCCGCCCTGCCAATAGCTTTCATAGGGGATATGGAACACCAGCAGCACCGCGATTACCAGCAGCACCGCGATAAGCATGCCGTTGCAGATGGCCAGGCGGGTCTTTTTCTGGATCTTCATCCCCAGCCAGTAGGCCGCCACCGTCAGCATAACGCCGAAATACGGCTGCGCCGTCAGCTCCTTCATTTCCGCTTCCCTCCCCGCTCCATCAGTCTCCGGGTCAGATGCACGGCCCAGACCGTGGCCCCATAGGTCAGCACCATGGACACCACGCACACCGTCAGAAACGCCGCCGCGTTCTGCCAGATCAGGTCCACATAGTTGATGATGCTGACGGACACCGGGATGAAGAAGAAGCCCAGGTTCCCCAGCAGGAAGTCGGACTTCTCCCGCACATGGTCCATCTTCACGATCCCCGTCAGCAGCAGGACCAGCAGCAAAAGCAGGCTGATGACGCTGGCCGGGAAGGCCACCGGCAGGACGGCCTCGATGCCCTGGCTGACCCAGTAAATGCCGAATACCAATGCAACTTGCAGCAAAATTTTCATAACGCTCCACCTTTACGATCACAATAAAAGCCGCCCTCCGGTCAGAGAGCGGCTTTTATTGTAAGAGCCTTTATGCAGAAAGTCAAATCAAATTGCAATATTTTGTCAAAATCACCGAAAAAATCATTGGGGCAGAGGCAGGCCATGGAGCATGACCCGGCCGAAGCAGGTCAGGGACCGTCCGCTGCTGGGGGGCAGCAGTACGTCGGCGTCGGACCGGCGGCGGTTCAGACTGAACAGATACACCATGCCCAGGGGGTCCCGGTAATACTGCTTGCACACCATGTCGCCGTCCACGCAGAAAATGCCCACGTCGCCGTTGTGCAGGGGGTCGTGGTTCACATACACCACGCCGCCGTCGTGGATATACGGCTCCATGGAGTCCCCCTGGATCCGCACCGCCAACTCCGCTCCCCGGGGCACCTGGCCGGTAACGGGAATGGTCTCATAGTCCTCGTTGAACACCGGGGCGGCATATCCGGCGGCGGCGGGACTGGCATACAGGGGGATGGTGCGGGGGTCCTGCCGGGGCTGAAGGCGCTCCGACTCCTGCTGCAGGTCCTCCAGGGCCCGGACCATGGTGTGGACCGTCTGCCGGCCCGCCAGGCTCAGCCGGCGGTATCCCTCCAGCAGGGCCTGCTCCTCGTCGGACCGGATGCCGCCGTGGGCACGGTAGGCGTCCCGGTACAGATAGTTGGGGTCCACCCCCAGGGCGTCAAACAGCCGCAGCAGCACCTCCTCCTTGGGAGCGCTGACGCCGGTTTCATAGTTTCCCACCGCCGACCGGGAAATTCCCAACCGGCCTGCCAACTCCGCCCGGGAGATGCCCAGCTCCTCCCGGCGCTTGCGCAGCTGTTCGCCAAAGCTCATGCTTTCGCCCTCCTTCGACGGGGTTCGCCCCATGCTGTCGATAGCGTACCATATTTGTTGGTTCTTGTCAATAGTTTTAACAAGAATCTTGTTAATTAAGGATTGACATAACAAGATTCTTGTGCTATAGTAGCGTCATTCTCAAGTTACTTGGCAGCAAGGCCGAAAAAAACCTGCCGCAGCCGCGGCAGGCATAGTCCTTTTTGACAAACGCTGGTTATTCCGGAAGGTCCGCCGCGTGGGGCAAGCCCCAGCGGAAATGGGCCGCGCACAACCGCAGCACCAGGATCACTGCCGCCCCCAGCAGCATGGAGGGGATATCCCCCAGGTGCCGCCAGCACAGGGCGCACAGCAGGGCCCCGATCAGGGTGGGGCAGGCGTAAAAATGCTTGACGAAGATATAGGGCTTCTGGTTGGACAGCACGTCCCGCAGCACGCCGCCGCCTACGCCGGTGATGACGCCCACGAACACCAGCAGAAACAGGTTATAGTCCTGGGCCTGCTGAAAGGCGCACTGAACGCCCACCACCGTGAACAGCCCCAGACCGATGGAGTCCAGCCACAGCATCACCAGCTCATAGGCCCGGCTCTCCACCGCCAGCAGGTGCCGCACCGCCGGCAGGAACACCAGGGCCGACACCCCCATGGCCACCAGGGCATACACCGGCTGGCAGAACATCACCGGCGGGGTGATGCCCAGGGTCAGGTCCCGGATGACCCCGCCGCCGCAGGCGGTGCACACGCCCAGGATCACCACGCCGAAGGCGTCCAGCTGGCGCTGAAGCCCCGCCAGGGCCCCGGAGGCGGCAAAAACCGCCGTTCCCACGATTTCCAGTATGAAAAGTACCGTATCGGTCATAAAAATCGCCCTTTTTCCTCAGAATGCCCCGGCATTATAGCACAGGCGGCAGGGCCGCGCAATGGGACAGTGCAACAAATTTTTCCGGTTGTTGCCCGGATTTATGCAACGATTTGAGAAAATTCATGTATGGTTAGAGGCAAAAAAAGACTTCCGGATGCAAGCATCCGGAAGTCCTGGTGGGGGATGGTGGATTCGAACCACCGAAGGCGTTGCCAGCAGATTTACAGTCTGTCCCCTTTGGCCACTCGGGAAATCCCCCATATATGAAGTTTGGAGCTGGTGGACGGATTCGAACCCCCGACCTGCTGATTACAAATCAGCTGCTCTACCAGCTGAGCTACACCAGCGTCTGACCAGCGAAGATTATATTACCAGACTCCACCCCGTTTGTCAACAGAAATTTTCGCCTCTGGCGGGAATTTTTTACATAAACCGGCACCGACACCACATTCACCCATGCACACAGGAGAGAGGAGGCAGTTGATATGACGATGCAGGAATTGTCCCCGCAGTATGCCCGGCAGGCGGAGGCCGTGTCCCGGCGGCTGCGGGAGCTGCGCCAACAGGCACTGACGGAGGGGGACCCGGAGCGGGTCCAGGCCCTGCGCCGCAGACAGCAGGAGCTGCGGCCCCTGCTGCAGGAGGCCCGGGAGCTGGCGGAGCACACCGCCCATTATTATGACAGGGGGTACATAAGACGTGAAAAATACCGCATCTGATCTGGCAGGCCTGCCCTATGATCCGCTGAGCATGGCCAGTCTGCAGCTCTGGAAGCAGGAGAATCAGGAGGACAACCGCCCCCGGATCGAGCGGCTTCTGCGGAACCTTCCCCTGGCCATGGAGGAGGAGCTGACGCCCCGTCAGCGGCAGATCATGCGCATGCGCTATTCCCGGAACATGTCCGTCACCCGCATTGCCCAGGAGCTGGGCATCAACAAGGCCACCGTTTCCCGGACCCTGTCCCGCAGCACCTGGAAGCTGTACCGCAGCCTGCGGTACAGTCTGTAAAAAAACTTACATTTTCCCCGGAAAAGCCTTGACTTTTCCGGGGAAAACCTTATAATGCCTATACTGTACGCGCGGTTTATATGGGGCCTGTGTCTGTCCGGCGGACAGGCGGTCCCCTGCGGGATAGAGGGAAAAGACAGACGAGAAAGGGTGGTATCTCCTATTATGTTAGATAAGCTTGTGCACAATCGCTGGCCCCGGGTGGGGGCGGCGCTGTTCGGGTCGCTGCTGCTGGCTCTGGCCATCAATCTGTTCATCGTGCCCCAGCACCTGTACACCAGCGGCCTGCTGGGCCTGTGCCAGGTGATCCGCACCCTGCTGGACACCAAGCTGGGCATCCGCTTCAGCAACTTCGACCTGGCGGGCACGCTGTACCTGCTGGCGAACCTGCCGCTGCTGCTGCTGGCCTACAAGACCATGGGCCGGACCTTCGTGGTGAAGCTGGCTTTGTGCACGGTGTCCAACTCCCTGTTTCTGTCCATCATCCCCATTCCGGCGGAGCCCATCATCCCGGATATGCTCACCAGCTGCCTGGTGGGCGGCATCCTGGCGGGCTTTTCCAACGGCCTGGTGCTGACCTGCGGCGCCTCCTGCGGCGGACTGGACATTCTGGGGCTGTATCTGTCCAAAAAGGGCCGGGGCTTCACGGTGGGCAAATTCTCCCTGCTGTTCAACGCCGCCCTGTATACCCTGTGCCTGATCCTGTTCAGCGCCCCCACGGCCATCTATTCCGCCATTTACACGGTGTTCAACGCCCTGTTTGTGGACCGGGTGCACCAGCAGAACATCACCACCCAGGTGCTCATCGTCACCAAACTCCGGGACCTGGAGCCCTTCTGGGAGCTGGGGCGGAAGATGGACCGGGGCATCACCTACTGGACCGGCCACGGCGCCTACACCGGCGATGAGGTGCAGATCCTCTGCATCTGCCTGTCCAAGTACGAGATCGAGACTTTGCAGCAGGAGGTCCAGAAAATTGACTCCCACGCCTTCTTCATGATGCAGGAGGGCGTACATACCCGGGGCAACTTCAAGCGGCACCTGAACCCCTGACGGCCCATACCCATCAACATACCGGGAGCCCGGCGCACCGCGCCGGG
>NZ_JAJEPW010000030.1:0-35208 GCF_020687045.1 Brotocaccenecus cirricatena | reverse complement strand
GTGCCGCCGACGCTCATCTCATTCGCCATCGAGCCGCTGCTCGCGGACGGCGGCGTTGCGGAAAAACGCGGTGATGAGCTTGGCGCTGCCGTCCGGCTCGTCGCCGCCGGAGAAACCGCCGGGAATGACGATCATCTGTGCGGTCCTGACGGCAGCGGCAAAGCGCTCGACGCTGTCTGCGACATCGGCGCTCGTGAGGTTGCGGACGATGAATTGCTCGGCGTCCGCGCCTGCCTCCGAAAGCGCGCGCTGCGTGTCGTACTCGCAGTTCGTGCCGGGGAAAACGGGGATGAGCGCCTTCGGACGCACCTGCTTGACGGCGGGGGCGACGCGCGTCTTCGTTTCATGGGAAAAGCTCTCGACCGTGCCGCTGTCCCGCGTCTTTGTCGGGTAGACGGCTTCGAGCACGGCGTCGTTCAGCGCGGCAAGCTCTTCGATGGAGGCACTGTCCGCGCCGAGGGCAATGGCCTTTTCCGCTGTGGTGACGCCGATGCGCACGGCGTCGGAGACTTCATCGCTCAGCTCGGCGACAATCGCGCCTGGCATGGGGGCGAACCAGTCAAGCACCGTATTTTCCGCGGCGAAGCCGATCTCGTTGCCGAAGGACATCTTCATCACCGCCTCGGCAAGGCCGTTTTCGACCGCCCACGCACTCACGACCTTGCCCGCGCGCGCAAGCGCGGTGAAACGCTCCCACGCGGCGGTCTGCTGCTCGGGCGTTTTGCCTGCGAAGAGGTAGACGCCGTGGCCCACCGCCTTCAGGTCGGTCGTCAGCAGCTCGCCTTCGAGCAGCGGCGCGATGGCGAAGGAGATGAGCGTCGGCGGCACATCGCGGTCAAGAAAGCTGCCGGACATGGAGTCCTTGCCGCCGATGGCGGCGGCGCTCAGCTCCAACTGCGCGTCCAGCGCGCCGAGCAGCGCCGCGAAGGGCTTGCCCCAACGCGCGGGCTCATTGCGGAGCTTTTCAAAAAATTCTTGCAGGGAAAGATATGCCTTATGATAGTCTGCGCCTGCGGCGACGAGCTTGGCGACCGAGGTATAGACCGCGTCGTGCGCACCGCGATAGGGGTCGGCGCTCAGCGCGTCGGGGTCGCAGCCCCAGGCCATCACGCTGCCCTGCGCGGTCTTCTCGCCGGGGAGGACGGGCAGGAGCGCCGCCATCGCCTGC
This sequence comes from Brotocaccenecus cirricatena, assembly GCF_020687045.1. Lineage (NCBI taxonomy): Bacteria > Bacillati > Bacillota > Clostridia > Eubacteriales > Oscillospiraceae > Brotocaccenecus > Brotocaccenecus cirricatena. The sequence goes on along the minus strand of NZ_JAJEPW010000030.1, from coordinate 34,040 downwards.
GCGGGGCTGCGCTGCGTCCTGCCGCCAAAGGGCATGAGGAGTGTCCCCGCGCCGACGGTGGAGTCGAAGCGCTCGACAAGGCCGCGGCGGGAGGCGCTCTTGAGGCTGCCCGCCATGCCGCGCAGCGTTTGAGCTGCGGCGGGAGCGGCACATTCCCTCGCGGGGACGGCGACGGAGGCGTGCTTCGTCGCGCCGTTGGTGTCGAGGAAGGCGCGGGAGAGGTCGGCGATCGTCTGTCCGCGCCAGCGCATGACCATGCGGGGGCTTTCGGTCACGACCGCCACGCGGTAGGCCTCTAAGTTTTCCGCCGCGGCAGCGGCGATGAATTTCGCCTCGTTCTCCGGTGCGACGACAACCGCCATGCGCTCCTGCGATTCGGAGATCGCAAGTTCCGTGCCGTCGAGGCCCTCGTACTTCCTGCGCACGGCGTCGAGGTCGATGATGAGTCCGTCCGCCAGCTCGCCGACCGCGACGGACACGCCGCCCGCGCCGAAGTCGTTGCAGCGCTTGATGAGGCGCGTGACCGCGCCGTCGCGGAACAGACGCTGGATCTTGCGCTCCTCGGGCGCATTGCCCTTTTGCACCTCGCTCGCCATCGTGGAAAGCGATTTCATATCGTGGCTCTTGGAGGAGCCGGTCGCGCCGCCGATGCCGTCGCGCCCCGTGCGCCCGCCGAGCAGGATGACCACATCACCCGGCGCGGGACGCTCGCGCACAACGTTGTCCGCGGGCGCGGCGGCGACGACTGCGCCGCACTCAAGGCGCTTGGCGACATAGCCCTCGTGGTACAGCTCCGCGATATGGCCGGTAGCAAGGCCGATCTGGTTGCCGTAGGAGGAATAGCCCGCCGCGGCGGTCTGCGCGAGCTTGCGCTGCGGGAGCTTGCCTGAAAGCGTTTCGGCAAGCTCCTTTCTCGGGTCACCGCCGCCCGTCACACGCATTGCCTGATGGACATAGGCACGGCCGGAGAGCGGGTCGCGGATGCAGCCGCCGATGCAGGTGGCCGCGCCGCCGAAGGGCTCGATCTCGGTGGGATGGTTATGCGTTTCATTCTTGAACATCAAAAGCCAGTCCTGCTCCTTGCCGTTCACCATGGCGGGCACATGGATGGAGCAGGCGTTGATCTCCTCGCTCTCGTCGAGCTCGGGGAGCAGCCCGCGGGCTTTGAGCGTCTTTGTGCCGATGGTCGCAATATCCATGAGCGTCTGCGGGCGCTTGGCAGCCCTCTCCGCGCCGTAGACCTCCTCGCGCGCAGCAAGATAGCGCGCATAGGCGCCCTTGACGGCGTCATCGTCGATGCGGATCTCGTCAAGGTGCGTGGAGAAGGTCGTGTGGCGGCAGTGGTCGGACCAGTAGGTGTCGACCACGCGCAGCTCGGTCACGGTGGGGTCGCGGTGCTCGGTCTCGCGGAAATAGTCTTGCAGCGCCTTGAGGTCGGCAATATCCATGGCAAGCCCCATAGAGGAGAGCAGTGCGGAGAGCCCGGCCTCGTCCATGGCGGTGAAGCCCTCGACGGACGAAACGCACTTCGGCTCGGCAAACTCCTCGGCGAGCGTTTCGGGCTTTTTAAGGCTCGCCTCGCGGCTTTCGACGGGGTTGATGACATAACGCTTGACCGCCTCGACATCGGCATCCGTCAGCATCCCATAGAGCGCGTAGACCTTCGCCGTGCGGATGCGCGGGCGCTCGCCTTGGCTCAGAAGCTGGATGCACTGCGACGCGCTGTCCGCGCGCTGGTCGAACTGACCGGGCAGGGGCTCGACGGCAAAGACCGCGCAGGCGTCCTGCGTGTCCGCCGCGTCGGACACAAGGTCCAGCGGCGGCTCGGAGAACACGCTCCTGCAGGCATTTTCAAAGAGAGGGGCCTCGATCCCCTCTACATCATAGCGGTTCCAGATACGCGCGGCGCGCAGGCCCTGCACGCCGAGAAAATCGCGGCAGTCCGTCAGCAGCGCCTCGCACTCGGGCGCGAGACCTTGCCGCTTTTCCACATAGGTCCGAAATACCATTTTATCCTCTTTCCTCCCGCGCCGCGAGCGCGGCGCTGCCGATGTCGCCGCGGCAGTATTTGTTGGCAAAATCTACGCCCTCCGCCAGATGGTACGCGTCCTCGACGGCGGCCCTCAGTGTGGGGGCGACGGCGGTGACGCCGAGCACGCGTCCGCCCGCGGTCAGGAGCGTATCGCTGTCCTTTTTCGCGCCCGCGACATAGCAGTGCGCGGCGGCCTCTTCGCTCATTGTGATGGGGAAGCCGCTCTCATACTTTTGGGGGTAGCCCTCGGACGCAAGCACGACACAGCAAGCAGAATCAGTCGAAAATTCCACGCTCACATCCGCGAGCGTACCGTTCGTCGTCGCCTGCATGACGGTGAGCAGGTCGCTTTTGAGCAGCGGCAGCACCGCCTGCGTTTCGGGGTCGCCGAAGCGGCAGTTGTACTCCACGACCTTCGGGCCGCTCTTGGTGAGCATCAGCCCGAAATAGAGGCAGCCGCGGAAGGGGCGGCCCTCGGCGCGCATCGCGCGGATCGTCGGCAGGAAAATATTCTCCATGCACTCCGCCGCAATTTCCTTTGTATAGTACGCGTTCGGCGCGACCGCGCCCATGCCGCCGGTATTGGGGCCTTTGTCACCGTCGAGCGCGCGCTTGTGGTCCATGGAGGAGACCATCGGCACGAGCGTTTCGCCGTCGGTGAAGCTCAGCACCGAGACTTCGGGACCCTCCATATATTCCTCGATGACGACGCGCGCGCCGCTCTGACCGAAGGTCTTATCCTCGATCATCGCGCGCACGGCGGCCTTCGCCTCCTCAACTGTCTGCGCGACGACGACGCCCTTGCCGAGCGCGAGGCCGTCCGCCTTGACGACGATGGGCGCACCCTCTGCGTCGATGTAGGCACAGGCGGAGGGCGCGTCGGTAAAGACGCGGTATTTTGCGGTGGGAATGTTGTATTTTTGCATCAAGTCCTTTGCAAACGCCTTGCTCGCCTCGATGACGGCGGCCTTTTTGTCAGGGCCGAAGCAGGGGATGCCCGCCTCGCTCAGCGCGTCGACCGCGCCGAGGGCGAGGGGGTCATCGGGCGCGACGACGGCATAATCAATGCCGTGCGCCTTGGCAAATTCGACCTGTGCGGGGATGTCCTTCGCGCCGATCTCACTGACGCAGACCGCGTCGGCGGCGATGCCGCCGTTGCCGGGCAGACAGTAAATTTTCTCGACCGCGGGGTTTTCCTTCAGCTTTTTAATGATGGCGTGTTCGCGGCCGCCGCCGCCGATGACCATGAGCTTCATGGAGAAATTCCTCCTTGCTTAATGATGGAACAGGCGCATACCCGTGAACGTCATAGTGATGCCGTATCTGTTTGCCGTCTCGATGACATTGTCGTCGCGGATCGAGCCGCCCGGCTCGACGATGTAGGAAGCGCCGCTCTTGCGCGCGCGCTCGACATTGTCGCCGAAGGGGAAAAAGGCGTCCGAGCCGACGGTCACGCCGCGCTGCTGCGCGAGCCAAGCGCGCTTTTCCTCGCCCGTGAGCGCCTCGGGGCGCTCCTGAAAGACGCGCTGCCACGCGCCGTCGGCAAGCACATCGTCGCACTCGTCGGAGAGGTAGACATCGATAGCGTTGTCGCGGTCGGGACGGCGGATGTCGTCCACGAACGAGAGGGCGAGCACCTTCGGATGGCGGCGGAGATACCAGTTGTCCGCCTTCTGTCCCGCAAGTCGGGTGCAGTGGATGCGGCTTTGCTGGCCCGCGCCCACGCCGATGGCTTGACCGTCTTTCACATAGCAGACGGAGTTGGACTGGGTGTATTTGAGCGTGATGAGGGCAAGGAGCATATCGCGCTTTGCGCCCTCGGGCAGGTCTTTATTTTCGGTGACGATGTTCGTGAGCAGGCTCTCATCGATTTTGCAGTCGTTGTGCCCCTGCTCAAAGGTGATGCCGAAAACATCCTTCTGCTCCAGCGGCGCGGGAGTGTAGGCGGGGTCGATCTGCACGATGTTGTATTTGCCGCCCTTTTTCGTCTTTAAGATGGCAAGCGCCTCGTCGCTGTAAGCAGGGGCGATGATGCCGTCGGAAACCTCGTTTTTCAGATACGCGGCGGTGGCGGCGTCGCACTCGTCGGAGAGTGCCGCCCAGTCGCCGTAGGAGCAGAGGCGATCCGCGCCGCGGGCGCGGATGTAGGCACAGGCGATGGGGGAGAGCGCCGCATCAAGCGCGACGAAATAGACCCTTTTGTCCACCTCGTCGAGCGGCAGGCCGAGCGCCGCGCCCGCGGGGGAGACATGCTTGAAGCTCGCCGCGGCGGGAAGGCCCGTCGCCTCTTTCAATTCGCGCACGAGCTGCCACGAGTTGAAGGCGTCGAGTAGGTTGATGTAGCCGGGCTTGCCGTTGAGAACCGTAAAGGGAAGGGCTGCGCCGTTTTTCATGAAAACGCGCGCGGGCTTCTGGTTGGGGTTGCAGCCGTATTTGAGTTCCAGCTCGTTCATGTCGTCCTCCTCAGTCGCCTGAATTTTTGTTGAACAGCTTCACTTCGCCGTTCACGTTCGCATAAAGGGACACCTTATTGTCCGCGTTGAGCGCCGCCCAGACTTCTTCGGGCGAGGGGACGCTCGCCTCCATCGGCTCACCCGTAAAGGTGGGCAGGGGGTTTCCGTCCCCCTGATAGGTGCTGATGAAATAGCCCTTGCCCTCGTCGCAGCCTTCGTAGCAGAAGAACTCGCGCAGACAGCGCCCATCCTTACGCTTGAGGATGGACAGCTCGAAGGAGCCGTCCTCGTGCATGATGGCGGAGATGCGCGGCGTCCAGTTCGGCTCGTCCGGCTCGTATTCGCGTGTCATGAGACCGCGGCGAAAGTCGCCGTGCTGGCAGATGGTGTCGGTCTGGTCGCCGTTCGTCACGACGAGGTCGCGCCCCATCGTGCGCACGGGATGATAGATGATGAGGCTGGGGTCAGAGAGCTTGGCGGGGTCGTGCGCCTCGGTGCGGATGCCGTCCTCGGTCTTGACAAAGACGCGGTTGCGGCTGTTCTCGCTGCGCCCCATGATGAAATAATACACACAGCGGCGTCCGACAAGGATGCCGCGGCCGGGATAAGAGGTCGCCTTTAAAAACTCCAGAAAATCAGTCATTTTTCTGCTCCTTCTCTCTTACGATCTCTGCGCAGACGCGCTCTGCCGCAAGCGGCAGCAACTGCCATTCCGCCTGCTCCATCACACGCCGCTGTATCGTTTCGGGCGTGTCGCTCGGCGCGATCTCCACCGCCTTTTGCAGCAGGATCTCGCCGCCGTCGGGAATTTCGTTTACAAAGTGTACCGTCGCGCCCGTGACCTTCACGCCGCGCGCGAGCGCGGCCTCGTGTACCCTCAAGCCATACATCCCCTTGCCGCAGAAGGCGGGGATCAGGGACGGATGGACATTCAGGATGCGCCGCGGCCACTGCTTTGTAAATTCTGCGCTGAGGATGACCGTAAAGCCTGCGAGGAGAATGAGGTCGATCTTCTGCTCGCGCAGCAGCACGGAAAGCTCGTTTTCAAACGGCTTCTGCCCGCAGGCGGGCGAGAGCACGCGTGCCGCAACACCCGCGTTTTCCGCCCGCGTGAGCGCATAGGCCCCCGCGCGGGAAGAAACGACCAGCACGATCTCGCCGTGCGGCATTTTTCCGTCGCGCTGCGCGTCGAGCAGCGCCTGCAAATTCGTGCCGCCGCCGGAGACCAGCACGGCGATGCGGGCGGGTGTCAGCATAGCGCCACCTTTTCCTCGCCCGATACGATCTCACCGATGACGCCCGCTTCCTGACCGAGAGAATGCAGCGCGGCGAGCGCCTTATCGGCGCTGTCTCTTGCAGTGACGAGCACCATGCCCGTGCCCATGTTGAAGGTGTTGAACATATCGCGCTCCGAGATGCCGCCCATGCGCGCGAGCAGGGGGAAGATGGGCGGGATGTGCAGCGCTTTCTTTTCGATCTTCGCGCACAGGCCGTCGGGAATGCAGCGCGGAATGTTCTCATAAAAGCCGCCGCCAGTGATGTGGCTGATGCCGCGGACATCGGCGGCCTCAACGGCCGCTAACACAGGACGGACATAGATCTTCGTCGGGCGTAGCAGCTCCTCGCCGAGCTCGCAGCCCAGCTCGCCGTAATACTGCCCGAGGTCGGCGTTCTCCACATCGAACACCTTGCGCACGAGCGAGTAGCCGTTGGAGTGCAGTCCGCTGGAGGGCAGCCCGATGACCACATCCCCCGGCTGCATTTTGTTCTTGTCCAGAATTTTGTCACGGTCCACGACGCCCACGGCAAAGCCCGCAAGGTCATAATCGTCCGGCTTCATCGTGCCGGGGTGCTCAGCAGTCTCGCCGCCGATGAGCGCGCAGCCCGCGCGCACACAGCCCTCGGATACGCCCGAGACCAGCGACACGACCTTTTCCGGGATGTTCTTGCCGATGGCGATGTAGTCGAGGAAGAACAGCGGCTTCGCCCCGCAGCAGATAATGTCGTTGACGCACATCGCCACGCAGTCGATGCCGACGGTGTTGTGACGATCCATGAGCTGCGCGATGCGCTGTTTGGTGCCCACGCCGTCCGTGCCGGAGACCAGCACAGGCTTTTCAAGCCCGTGCAGGTCCAGCGAGAAAAGCCCGCCGAAGCCGCCGAGATCGGAGATCACATCGGCTGTGAGCGTGCGCTGTACATAGCGGTTCATCATTTTTACGCCCTGATAGCCCGCCTCGATGTCAACGCCGGCGGCCGCGTATGCTTCCGAGTGAGAGATGCCCATAATGTCATTCCTTTCCGGTCCAGCAGTAGGTGCAGACCTTGTCCCTGTCAAGACCGATCGCCTCCAGCAGCCCGTCAAGGGACTGATAGGAGAGTGAATCAAAGCCGAACTGTGCGCAGATCTCGTGCAGCAGGCATTTTCCGCGCTCGGTGCGGCTGTCGGCGTATTCCTCCAGATGCTTTTGGCCCTCGTTGCCCTCCAGCTCCTGCACCATGCGGCGCGCGAGCAGGTCCATGGCGCTGTTGCCGCGCGAAAAGTTCAGGTAGCGGCAGGGGTACATGATGGGCGGGCAGGCCGAGCGCATATGGACCTCCGCCGCGCCGGTGCTGTATAAAAAATCCACGGTCTCGCGCAGCTGCGTGCCGCGCACGATGGAGTCATCCACAAACAGCAGCTTCTTTCCCTCGATCAGCTCCGGCACGGGGATCTGCTTCATGCGCGCCACTCTGCTGCGCACCTGCTGATCCTCCGGCATGAAGGAGCGCGGCCAGGTCGGGGTGTATTTCACAAAGGGACGCGCAAGGGGCTTGCCGCTGTGGTTGGCATAGCCCATGGCGTGCGGCACGCCGGAATCTGGCACGCCGGCGACGAAATCCACCTCGGGCACGCCGCCGCGCTCCGCCTCATCCCGCGCCATGATCGCGCCGTTGCGGTAGCGCATCAGCTCCACATTCACACCCTCGTAGTTAGAGTTCGGGTAGCCGTAATAGGTCCACAAAAAGGCGCAGATCTTCATCTGCTTCCCTGCGGGAGAGAGTGTTTGGAAGCCCTTGGCGTTCAGCCGGACGATCTCCCGCGGCCCCAGCTCATAGGCGTCCTGATAGTCGAGCTTATGATAGGCGAAGGACTCGAACGATACGCAGTAGCCGTCCTCGCGCTGTCCGATCAGCACAGGGAGGCGTCCCATGCTGTCACGCGCGGCGATCAGCTCTCCTTCCTCGGTCAAAATCAGGATCGTCATGGAGCCGTCGATGACCTCCTGCGCGTGGAGGATGCCGGAGACAAGGTCGTTTTCCTGATTGATGAGCGCGGCGGTCAGCTCGGTGACATTCACGCGGCCGCTGCTCAGCGTCAGAAATTGCTGGCCCTTGTCGGAGAGATAAGTCTTCACCAGCTCGTCAGTGTTGTTGATGATGCCGACCGTCACGATGGCGTACAGGCCCAGATGGGAGCGCACGAGCAGCGGCTGAGGGTCGCTGTCGCTGATGCAGCCGAGCCCCGCGTGGCCGCGGAAGTCCGCGAGGTCCCGCTCAAACTTCGTCCGAAAGGGCGTATTTTCAATGTTGTGTATTTGGCGCTGGAAGCCCTCCTTCTTGTCAAAGAGCACCATTCCGCCGCGGCGCGTGCCGAGGTGAGAATGATAGTCCGTGCCGAAGAAGACATCCAGCGCGACATCGCGGTCCGAGACCGCGCCGAAAAAGCCCCCCATTACGCAAAGAACAGCTCGGAGAGCGTCATGGGGTCGATGTACTTTCCGTCCCGATAGACGCGCATATTGCCGGAGGAGATCTCGTCGATCAGCATCACGCTGCCATCCGGCGCGTAGCCGTACTCAAACTTGATGTCATAGAGGACAAGGCCCTTTTCGCGCAGGTCGTCCGCGACGACCTCGGTGATCTTCTGCGTCATGGCCTTGATGTCGTCATACTGCTGCTCGGTCATCACGCCCAGCGCCACAAGGCCGTCCTTCGTCACCAGCGGATCGCCCAGCGCGTCATTTTTGAAGGTCGTCTCCACATAGGCGGGCAGGTCGGCGCCCTCTTCAATGTACTCACCGTAGCGGCGGCGGAAGCTCCCCACCGCCTTGAGGCGGCAGATGACCTCCAGCCCGTGGCCGAAGACTTTCGCGGGCAGGACCTCCATCGTGGTCTCCTTCAGATCCGCGGAGACATAGTGCGTGCGGATGCCGGCGGCGTTGATCTTTTCAAAAAAGTGCTTGGTCATGCGCAGGTTGACATTGCCCACGCCCTCGATGGTCAGGCCCACGCTGTTCTCGCCGGGGTCAAACACGCCGTCCTTGCCCGTGCAGTCATCCTTGAACCTGAGCAGGTAGTTGCCGTTGTCCAGTGCGAATACATTCTTGGTCTTTCCGGTATATACGAGTTTCATTGCTTTCAGCTCTCCTTTTATTTCTTGAAGTGTATTCCTTATTTACTGATAAAGCGCCCGAACCTCTTCGTCCGCGCGCAGCACGGCGTCCCGCTCCCGCGTCCGCGCCTCGTCCAGCTTTTGGGCGAGCTCCGCGTCGGAGACCGCCATGATCTGCACCGCCAGCAGCGCGGCGTTCTTCCCGCCGTCCACTGCCACCGTCGCCACAGGGATGCCGCTCGGCATCTGCACGGTGGAGAGCAGTGCGTCCATGCCGTCAAGCTTCGTCCCGCTGCACGGCACGCCGATCACCGGCAGCGTGGTGTTTGCCGCCATCGCGCCGGCAAGATGCGCCGCCATGCCGGCGAACGCGAGGATAACAGAAAATCCGCCCTCCCGAGCCGACGCGGCAAATTCCCTTGCCTCATTCGGACAGCGGTGAGCGGATAATACGCGCACTTCCATCTGGACACCGTAGTCTCGCAATACGCCTACGGCCTTCTCCGCGACGGGCAGATCACTCTTGCTGCCCATAACGATCGCAACCTTTCTCATTTGCGTTCCCTCCCTCAAACATAAAAATAGGTGCTCCGCTGCCCTTTGCAGTTGGAGTGCCCGGACGGTCGGCCTCTGAAACGCGCCGCCTCAGAGCGATGCTCCCTGTTCCCCCGTGGTAGCCCACATTCTGTCAGTTACAAGGGGCTCAACTTGAATTCAGTGTACCATACGCCCGGCTTTTCGTCCATTCCGCAAAAAGGAGAAAGAAGATAGAAAATCTTAGCTATATTTGTATCGTTATGACAATTCATAAGATACGCTTATATCGCGTCTTGAGAAAACTTATCGCCGAAAAACCATTTTTTTGTCTTGACAAGGCGATCCTCGCGTGGTATTCTATCAAAAACTTGAGGAAAGAGAGGCGATCGTCGTGACCGTGGTTTTGAAGGGTGCGCAGGTGTTCCACCGAGGTGCTTTCAGCGGCGGTGATGTTTCCGTTTCCTTTGGGGATCGTGTTTTTTGCAAGGATATTGTTTTTCCTTCGTCCCTGAATGTTTCTTCCTTTACCATATTACCCGGTTTCGTTGATGTGCATGTGCATCTTCGGGAGCCGGGTTTTTCTTATAAGGAGACCATCCGCACCGGCTCTTTAGCGGCGGCCCACGGCGGCTATACCGCCGTGGGCGCCATGCCGAATCTGAACCCTGTGCCGGACAGCATGGAGACGCTGCAAATGGAGCTGGACGCCATTCAAAAAGACGCCGTGATTCGCGTTCTGCCCTACGGGGCCATCACGAAAGGCGAGCAGGGCAGGGAACTGGCGGACTTGGATGCCATGGCCCCCTATGTGGTGGCTTTCTCCGACGACGGAAAGGGCGTTCAGGATCGTGAAATGATGCGCCGCGCCATGCTGGAGGCCAAGCGCCTTGGCAAGCTGATCGTGGCCCACTGCGAGGACAATTCTCTGCTGCGGGGCGGCTACATCCACGACGGCGCCTATGCCCGCGCCCACGGACATCGGGGTATCTGCTCCGAGAGCGAGTGGCGGCCCATCCAGCGGGATCTGGAACTGGTGCGGGAGACAGGCTGCGGCTATCACGTCTGCCACATCTCCACCAAGGAGAGCGTCGCACTCATCCGCAAGGCCAAGGCCGAGGGCCTGAATGTCACCTGCGAGACCGGCCCCCACTACCTGCTGCTGGACGATTCCTGCTTGCAGGAGGACGGCCGTTTCAAAATGAACCCGCCCCTCCGGGACAAGGCGGATCGGGAAGCCCTGTTGGAGGGTTTGGCGGACGGAACCATCGACATGATCGCCACGGATCACGCCCCCCACAGCGCCGAGGAAAAGGGCGGGGGACTGGAAAAAAGCGCCATGGGCATCGTGGGACTGGAAACGGCCTTCCCGCTGCTCTATACGTATTTGGTAAAGCCCGGCGTCATTTCCTTTGCCCGCTTGATGGAACTGCTCCATGACGCGCCCTGCCGCCGCTTCGGCATTGCGCCGGCCACCGGCTTTACCGTGTTTGATTTGAACCGTACCTATCCGATCGACCCCGCTGAATTTCTGTCCATGGGCCGGGCCACGCCCTTTGCGGGCTGGAGTGTACAGGGCCGCTGCCTGCTGACAGCCATGGACGGGCAGGCGGTCTGGTATGATAAGACCTTGCTGGAGGGGGAGGACGCCGAATGAAGGAGACACTGCTGACTGTTTTGGAAAATACCCGGCTGGCAGACGGCATCTACCGTCTGCGGCTGGCGGGGGACACCTCTGCCATCACCGCACCGGGGCAGTTCGTGAATTTGAAGCTCTCAGGTTTTTTCCTCCGCCGCCCCATCTCCGTGTGCGATTGGGAGAACGGGGAAGTGACCCTGATTTATAAGGTTTTGGGCCATGGCACCGAGGCCATGACGGGCATGGCTGTCGGCACGGCGCTGGATGTGCTGACGGGCCTTGGCAACGGCTTTGACTTGTCCCGCAGTGGGGAACACCCCCTGCTGGTGGGCGGCGGCGTGGGTATCCCGCCGCTGTATGGCCTTGCCAGGCGGCTGACCGCACAAGGTAAGCGCGTCACCGCCGTGCTGGGCTTTAACCGAAAATCCGAGATTTTTTTAGCGGAGGAATTTCGGGCGCTGGGTACGGAGGTCGTCATCGCCACCGCCGATGGCAGCGTCGGTCTCAAGGGCCTTGTGACCGACGGCATGGCCGCCGTGTCCGACTATACCTATCTCTACACCTGCGGCCCGGAGCCGATGCTCAAGGCGGTGTACGCTGATTGCAAGACCTCCGGCCAGTTCAGCTTTGAGGAGCGGATGGGCTGCGGCTTCGGCGCCTGCATGGGCTGCTCCTGCGAGACGAAATACGGCAATAAGCGCATCTGTAAGGATGGCCCCGTGCTGGAAAAGGAGGAGATCGTATGGTGAACACAAAAGTGACCCTCTGCGGCATTGAGATGGACAACCCCATCATCCCCGCCAGCGGCACCTTCGGCTTTGGCTATGAGTTCGCGGAGCTGTACGACATCAATATACTGGGTACCTTCTCCTTCAAGGGTACGACCCGGGAGCCCCGCTTCGGCAACCCCACGCCCCGCATCGCGGAGTACGCCGGCGGCCTGCTGAACGCGGTGGGTCTGCAAAACCCCGGCGTGGACGCGGTGATCGCAACGGAATTGCCAAAGCTCAAGCAGGTATTTCACAAGCCGGTGATGGCGAATGTCAGCGGCTTTTCCGCGGCGGAATACGCCGAGGTCTGCGAGAAGTTAGACGCGCAGGAGCAGGTGGGCTGGCTGGAGGTCAATATCTCCTGCCCCAACGTCCACGGCGGCGGCGCGGCCTTCGGCGCGGACCCCAAGTCCGCCGCCGAGGTGACGAAGGCTGTTCGGACGGTGACGAAAAAGCCCATCATTTTGAAGTTGTCCCCCACGGCGGCTGATATTGCCGCCGTTGCCAGAGCCTGCGAGGACGCGGGGGCTGACGGCGTGAGCCTGATCAACACCCTGCCGGGAATGCGCATCGACCTGAAACGCCGCCGTCCGCTGCTGGCCAACACCACTGGCGGTATGTCCGGCCCGGGAATGCTCCCGCTGGCGGTGCGGATGGTGTATCAGGTCTACGAGGCCGTTTCCATCCCCATCGTGGGTATGGGCGGCGTCACCACGGCGGAGGACGTTATCGAGCTGATGCTGGCGGGCGCCGCCGCCGTCGGCGTGGGCGCGGCGAACCTTGTGGAGCCGTATGCCTGCAAGACCATCATTGAAAATCTGCCTGCCGTGATGGAACGATACGGCATGGAAAATCTGACGGAGATCATAGGAGGAGCACATCATGGGTAAGGACGTTATCGTTGCGCTGGACTTCGACAGCAAGGAAAAGACACTGGCCTTTTTAGACCGTTTCACCGAGGAAAAGCCCTTTGTGAAGATCGGCATGGAGCTGTTTTACGCCGAAGGCCCCTCCATCGTGCGGGAGATCCGGGCCCGAGGCCACAAGATCTTCCTGGATCTGAAGCTGCATGACATTCCCAACACCGTGAAAAAGGCCATGGCGGCATTGTCTGCGCTGGATGTGGACATCGTGAACCTCCACGCCGCCGGTACCGCCGCCATGATGACCGCCGCGCTGGAGGGTCTGACGCGCCCCGACGGTACTCGGCCGCTGCTCATCGCCGTAACGCAGCTGACCTCAACGGATCAGGAGAGTATGGAGCGAGAGCTGCTGATTCATGTGCCGATGGAAAAGGTCGTGCTGCACTATGCCGAAAACGCCGCTGCGGCGGGGCTTGACGGCGTGGTCTGCTCACCGATGGAGGCAGGCGTTGTCCATGAGCGCTGCGGCAAGGACTTCCTCACCGTGACCCCCGGTGTGCGCTTTGCCGACGGGGACGCGGGCGACCAGAAACGGGTCACCACGCCGGCCAAGGCCAAAGAACTTGGCTCCGACTACATCGTGGTGGGCCGTCCCATCACCCAGGCGGAGGACCCCGTGGCTGCCTACCGCCGCTGCCGAGAGGAGTTCGTGGGCTGATGCGCTGGGATACGGTCCTTTTTGATCTGGACGGAACGGTGACGGATTCGCAGGAGGGCATTGTGAACTCGGTGTCCTATGCGTTGAAGCGTCTTGGCCGGGGGGTCCCCTCTCCAGACATGCTGACCACCTTTGTCGGTCCGCCTCTCCACGAAAGCTTCCCTGCGCTCTGCGGGATGAATGAAGAGGAAACAGAGCGGGCGATCCGCGAGTTCCGCATTTATTTTGAACGCTACGGTTGGGCGGAAAACGCCCCTTATGCCGGAATGGCCGAGTTGCTTGCAAGCCTGTGCGCAGCGGGACTGCGGCTGGTGATTGCAACGTCGAAGCCGGAGGAATTTGCGCGGAGAGTTTTGCGGCATTTTGAGCTGGCGCAGTATTTTGATGACATCTGCGGCTCCCGTCTGGAGGATAAGTCCAGCGCGGACAAGGCGAGCGTCGTGCGCACGGCGCTCATGCGCGCCGATGTGACGGGACACGCCGTCATGGTCGGCGACCGCCGCCACGACATATACGGGGCGCACGCCAACGGCCTTGAGGCAATCGGCGTACTCTACGGCTACGGCAGCCGCGAGGAGCTGACCGCCGCCGGGGCGGAGCATCTTGCCGCCGATCTCAACGAGCTGAAAGCAATTCTGCTTCAGGAATAAAAAACAACGGGAGGAACATGGATATGGACATCAGCAGCAGGGTCGCTCAAGGCCTGCTCTCCATCGGCGCGGTCTTTCTGCGCCCGCAGGAGCCGTTTACCTGGGCGAGCGGCATCAAAAGCCCGATCTATTGCGATAACCGCCTCATTCTCACCGCCCCCGCCGTGCGCGATACAGTCGAGCGCGCCATCGCGGACACGGTACACCGTGAGTTTCCGCAGGCGGAGGTTTTGATGGGCACCGCCACGGCGGGCATCGCCCACGCCGCCATCGCCGCGCATCTGCTCGGCCTGCCCATGGGCTATGTGCGCTCGGGCAGCAAGGACCACGGCAGAAAAAATCAGATTGAGGGCAGGCTCGAGGCGGGGCAGAGGGTCGTCGTGATCGAGGACCTCATCTCCACCGGCGGCAGCGTGCTGGATACGGTCGCGGCGCTGCGCGAGGCAGGCGCCGAGGTGCTGGGCGTCGTGAGCATCTTCACCTACGGCATGAAAAAGGGCGTTGAGCGCATGATCGAGGCGAAGGTCAAGAGCGTGAGCCTGACAAATCTGGATACCATCGCCCGCGTGGGCGCAGAGGAGCATTACATCACCGAGGCGGACGTTGCGCGGCTGCTGGCCTTCCGCGATGACCCCGCCGACGAAAGCTGGATCAAAAAAGGAGGAACAAACTGATATGAAAAGCCTGATCGATATTCTGGAGCTCTCCGAGCAGGAGATCATGGAGCTGGTGAATACCGCCTGCGACATCATCGACCACCCCGCCGAATACGCGCACAAGTGCGACGGCAGAATCCTCGCGACCCTCTTCTTCGAGCCCTCCACCCGCACCCGTCTGAGCTTTGAGAGCGCGATGCTCTCCCTCGGCGGGCAGGTGCTCGGCTTCTCGGAGGCGAAAAGCTCGTCCGCCGCCAAGGGCGAGAGCGTGGCGGACACGATCCGCACCGTGAGCTGCTACAGCGACATCATCGCCATGCGCCATCCCAAGGAGGGCGCGCCGCTGGTCGCCTCCATGCACTCGCTCGTGCCCGTCATCAACGCCGGCGACGGCGGCCACAACCACCCCACGCAGACGCTGACCGACCTTCTGACCATCCACCGCGAGATGGGGCGCTTTGAAAACCTCACGGTGGGCCTCTGCGGCGACCTCAAATTCGGCCGCACGGTACACTCCCTCGTCGCCGCGATGAGCCGTTACACCGGCATCCGCTTCGTGCTCATCTCCCCCGAGGAGCTCAAGCTGCCGCGCTATGTCAAGGAGCAGTACATCAAGGCCAAGAACATCCCTTACACGCAGTCCACCGACCTCGAGACCGTCATGCCGGAGCTGGACATCCTCTACATGACGCGCGTGCAGCGCGAGCGCTTCTTCAACGAGGAAGACTATCTGCGCCTCAAGGACAGCTACATCCTCACGTCCGACAAGCTCAGGGGCGCGAAGGAGTCTCTTCGCATCCTGCATCCGCTGCCGCGTGTGAACGAGATCTCCGTCGCCGTGGACGACGACCCGCGCGCGTGCTACTTCAAGCAGGTGCAGTACGGCAAGTACATCCGCATGGCGCTGATCCTCAAGCTGTTGGAAATCAAGTGAGAAAGGAAGTGCGACACAATGATCATTGACTCTATTCAAAACGGCATCGTCATCGACCACATCACCGCGGGAAAATCCATGGAGCTCTATCAGATCCTCGGCCTCGATCAGCTTGACTGCACGGTGGCCATCCTCAAAAACGTTACGAGCGGCAAGCTCGGCTGCAAGGACATCATCAAGATCGACCGCGAAATGGACCTTGACTGGGACCTGATCGGCTACGTCGATCCGAGCATCACCGTCAACATCATCCGCGACGGGAAACTTGTGGAAAAGCGCACGCTCAAGCTGCCTGAGCGCATCCGCGGCGTGCTCAAGTGCAAAAACCCGCGCTGCATCACCTCCGTTGAGCAGGAGCTGCCGCAGGAGTTTGTGCTAACGGATCGTGAAAAGCGCGTTTACCGCTGCCGCTACTGCGAAACGCAGGCGGGTAAATAGGCTTTTGTAAGGCAGAAGTCGAGAAGATCCTGCTTGCAGAGAAGTATGCAGAATCAGACAAGCCTCGACGCACAGGGAGCCTCCTCTCAGCACGCTGTACTGTCCGGGCGCAAAGCCGAAGGCTTCAGATGCACCATGGAGGATGCTCGGCATATCATCACAATAGAGAGAATCTTCGGATACCCTCTATTGCAGCGATGCAGGAACAATGAAAGCTCTTTATCAATTAGGACATGGCGATGAAGGGCCCGGAGTATGTTCTTCAGTTTTGCACTGTAATCATGGCAGAGAGACGTAAGGAATATCCCCGGCTTGGCCGGGGATATTCCTTACGCGGGCAAAGCTCCATGCTGTCGGCCACGCCTCATGTGGCGTTGGTATAGTCTGCTGAACTTCTTCTGCCACTTCATTTCCGAATGGACTCCCGTTGCTTTACAGCTTGCAGCTGCCAGACAGCATTTCTACTATAACAGGGAGATTTCTTTTCCCACAATAGTCTCAGCCTGCTCCCGCCGCTTTCGATACTCCTCCAGATACCGGTCCAGACAGACCTTGTTGACGGTAGCCGAGATCGTGCTGCGCAGGAGATCCTTGGCATCAGACTCGGTTTCACCAAGTCCCTCCACTGCAGGAGCGACACCAAACGCTGCGCCGAGCATATTCTCAAACTCATCGCAGAAGTAGTCATAGGCGGTCTGAAGGGGATAGCACTCCTCCTGTATGCTAAACATCAGTCGAAGCCCCTCCAAAGGAACAACAGGCTTGACCACCGCGATGAACAGAAGCCGCGCAAGATGTTCGGCTGTATACAGCTTTTTTTGAGGGGCAGGAACCAGCTTCTGCTTGACATAGTTGCTCACCATGGATCCAGTCAGTTCAGGCTCTCCTAACGGTGCCAACCGGGCGTTGATATAGCGCACCACCTGCTCCAGATACAGTCCGACCTCCGGGATCTGTGCATAGCGCGGCAGACGGAAGGCCGCGATGTCCGCCGTGATTCTGTTTTGCATTTCTTTTTCCGTATTGTTATTATAAGCGTTTCCTCTGCAAAGTTCAACGGCTTTGCGAAACATTTTTAACAGTTTATTAAAAGCCGTTGACGAAGAAATAAAAAGCTGATAAACTGCATCCATCCCTTACCGGAACCGAACGACACTTTTTCAGTTGGAGGTCATCTTATGGATCAGATCCGCATTGCCGCAGACTCAAGCTGCGACCTGCTTACCATGGACGGCGTGGACTTTGTCAGCGTTCCGCTCACCGTCCGTACTGCTGTGGAGGAATTTCGCGATGACGCCGCGCTCGATGTCGACGCGATGGTCACAACACTTCGCGGCACGAAGGGCCGCACCTTCAGCGCCTGCCCGAACATCGCGGACTGGGAGTCCGCCTTTGGCGAAAGCGGCGATGTACTCGCGTTCACCATTACAAGCAGCCTTTCGGGCAGCTGCAGCGCGGCACTTGCCGCAAAGAAACGCTGCGAGGAGCAGAATCCCTCTCGCCGTATTTTTGTGGTGGACACGCTGTCCGCCGGTCCGGAGATCGCCCTGCTCATCGAAAAGTCAGCCGCCGAACTGCGCTCCGGCAAGAGCTTCGAGGAGGTCTGCACAGCCGTACAGCAGTATCAGCGCCGTACCCATCTGCTCTTTGCGCTGGAATCCATGCACAATCTCGCCCAGAACGGACGAATCAGCAAGCTGGCAGCAACGATGGCCGGTGTTCTCGGCATCCGCGCCGTTGGGCAGGCCAGCGAGGAGGGCACGCTTGAGATGCTCGGCAAATGTCGGGGCGCTCGAAAAACGCAGGAGCTCCTCTTGAGTGAAATGGTGCGGCTTGGCTACAGGGGCGGCAGCGTCCGCATCGGGCATTGCCGGAACGCGACATTTGCATTGGAGCTCTGCACCGAGATCCGGCGGCGATTTCCGGGGGCAGAGGTGAAAAGCCATCCGCTACGTGGGCTGTGCAGCTACTATGCAGAACACGGCGGGATTATGCTGGGCTTTGAGTCATGAAAACGAAGGTCTCGGACAGGAAGGCGCTGCTGCATCTTGCGGTACGCATTCTGACACTGCCGCCCATCGTCATCGGGGTAACGCTGCTTCTGATGTACGCTCCGACAGGGCTTCTGACGCGCAGGGAGCTGCTGCTGTGCGAGGTGTTCCTGCTGGTTATCCCCTTGGCGGCGTACCCGCTGCGGGAGATCTTCCACATTGGAAAGGACCGGCGCAGGGGGCAGCGCGGCACGGCGCTGGTATGCAGCGCCGTTGGGTATCTGTGCGGGTTTCTCTGGTCAATGCTGACGCCATGCTCCTGGCTCGTCCATATCCTGTTTCTCTCTTATGTCATTTCTATCGCGGCGCTGTTGCTGCTCAACGTGGGCTTTGGCCTTCGCGCAAGCGGACACGCCTGCAGCACAACAGCTCCGGCGTTTCTGTTGACATGGAAGCTGCATCCGCTTTTTGCCATACCGTCCGTTCTGCTGATCGCAGCAGTGTACCGCTCCTCCCTAAAGCTGTCGCGCCATTCCCTGCCGCAGCTTCTGGCCGGCTCGGCGGTCAGTCTGTTAGCCTGTGTGATCTCGATTATGGTTTATGGCGTCAGATAAAATGATACTGCGCCGCATCGCCGTTTCATTTGACGGTGGCGCGGCGCAGTCCTGTCTTTATTGCAGCTTCTTCAATCGCTGCTGTTCTGTTCTGCGTTATATTGATTCTTGAAAAACGCTACCACAACGGCGCCGGGGCCGAGGTGTGTTCCGATCACGCTGCCCACCGTTGTGTAGCAAACCTCCCGCAAATGCCCCTCCCAAATGTGGCGGCTGTCTTCGATGTACTTCAATAAAAGCGCACCGGAAAGTCCGCTGTAGCCAAGCAGCACCGGCTTGCTGAAATCAATTCCGCCCGCCTTGTCGATCTCCTGAACGAGCAGATTGTTCCCCATTTTCGAGCCGCGTGCTTTCCCCAGCAGATGTATCTCGCCGTCAGTGACGGAGATCGACGCGAGGGTAAATCTAAACGGTCGGACTAAACCACATGGTTGTTGAAATGTCAACAGAAGAGTTCCGCACAGCCCATACTCTTTGATTATAGCATCCCACGGCGCGGGGCGCTCGGCGCGGTTTTCGTGTTGTTCACCGAGTGGAAAAGCAGGCTGCCGAGAATACCGCAAAGCCCCGCCGGAATTGCTCCGGCGAGGCTTTGCCTTTGACCACATAAAATGCCACAGACAGGTGTGGAACACATGGGGGATGCGGGTCACAAGGTGTCAGGAAAGTAATTAGAATTAAGAGGAAACCGCTAAAAACGGCTAAAAAGTGCAGAAAGAATATTGCGGTAGCTCTTTGTCTACAGCGTGGTCATTTCTGCGCCGTTGCAGGGCTTGACCCAAACCGTGACCCAAACACGGAAAAAAGCAGGCGGATACAGGCGGACACAATGGATGCCCCATCGAGCCGAAAGTATGCAAAAGCGCCGGAAAGCGTTGCAGCACAACGCTTTCCGGCGCTCATTATATCTTCACACGCAGGAGGTCACTGGTTCGAGTCCAGCAGTCCCCACCAAAAAATGGTCCCGTCAAGGTTTATGCGCAAAATTATTTGCAGGCTCCGGCTGAGTGAAG
Organism: Brotocaccenecus cirricatena; assembly: GCF_020687045.1. Lineage (NCBI taxonomy): Bacteria > Bacillati > Bacillota > Clostridia > Eubacteriales > Oscillospiraceae > Brotocaccenecus > Brotocaccenecus cirricatena. Next base: position 14,360 of record NZ_JAJEPW010000030.1, on the reverse strand, counting down.
TCAGCCGGCAATGAAGGCGTCGTCCAGAGCCGCCTCTAAATGCTTCATGTTCATGTATTTCTTGCTGCCCCACTGGGTGCCCGCCACATGGCGAAGCCTCGCGCAGACCAGCATCAGGGCAGAGTTGCCGTCAGGGAACGTCCCCACTACGCGGGTCCGGCGGCGGATTTCCCGGTTCAGCCGCTCGATCGCGTTGTTGGTACGGATGCGGGTCCAGTGCTCGCTGGGAAAATCGCAGTAGGTCAGCGTCTCCTCAATGCCGTCCTCGACCTTCTTGGCAGCCTCCTTCAGCTTCATGGCGCGCAACTCGGCAACCACGGCTTTCGCCTTCTCGCGGGACGCCTTTTTGCTCTCCTGGGCGTGGATCGCTTTGAGCATTTTTGCCACAATTTTGACCTTGGATTTGGGCACAACGGAGAAAACGTTGCGGTAGAAATGCACCGTGCAGCGCTAATATTTGGCGTCCAGAAACACCTCGCCCACGGCCTCCAGCATCCCCATGCACTTGTCCCCGACGATGAGCTTTACGCCGTCCAAGCCGCGTCCGCGAAGCCACTGAAAGAAATTGACCCAGCTGGTCTTGTCCTCTTTCATGCCCTCGGCGGCACCTAAAACCTCACGAAAACCGTCCTCATTCACGGCAATAGTCGCCAAAACAGCAACATTTTCATACTCTCCGCCCCAGTTGCGGCGCAGGTAGATACCGTCCACGTAGACATACGGATAGCGCCCGCCCTGCAAGGGGCGGTTCCGCCAGTCCTCGATGTGGACGTAGGCTTTCTTGTTCAGCTCGCTGATGGTGGCGGGTGAGACCTTGCTGCCCCACAGTGCCTCCGTGATGTCCTCCACCCGGCGCACGGAAACGCCTGCCAAGTACATCTCGATGAGGGCCTCCTCCACACTGCTCTCCCGGCGGCGATACCGCACGAAAGGCCGTTACTACGAGGCCACCAAACGGTTCTGCGCCTACCTCGCAACTTACTACCATCCCCAAAAGCTGGAGAACGTCAGCGGCAAGCATCTAGTAAGCTACATTCTCTATTTGCAGGAGCAGGGCAAGTCAGCCAGCACCATCAAGACCGACCTCTCCACCATCCGCTTTTTCCACGATAAGATGTCCCATCCACGCTACACGCTGCCGGGCAATGAAGAACTGGGCGTCGCCTTGGAACGCCGCCGCTTTGGGCAGCAGGATCGTACATGGACGAACTCGGAGTTCGGCAAGCTGATCGGCCGCGCCATGGCGGAGAAGCGGGAGGACTACATCCTCTCCCTGTATCTGGCCTGCTATGCCGGTCTGCGTATCCACGAGTGCTTTCGCATGGACACCGCCGCGGCGGAGCGTGCGCTGCGCGAAAACGCCCTCACCGTAAAGGGCAAGAGCGGCAAGGTGCGTATTGTTCCCATCGAGGACGACCGTATCACGATGATGCTAGAACGGCTGCTGGACAAAACGGAGCGCGGACACAAGCTGCTGGTGCCGGATGGCATCTCCACCGACCGGGCCATCAATGGCATGCAGCAGTTTATCCTCCGCAACCGTGACGCTATCTGTGACCCTACAGCGCCGGACAGGCGCATTACCTTCCATGGACTGCGACATACCTACGCTGCTGAAAAGTATACATCTCTCATCAACGGCGACATGACGCCTTTGGATGCCCATTTTACCGTCTCCCGTCTGCTGGGGCACGAGCGGCCCGATGTAACGGACATCTATCTGGCATCCGTAAAGGGAGGCGCTGCCCATGGAGAATAAGTATCGTGACCTGCATGAGCTGCCCGTGACACTGCGGGTGGGGGACTTGATGCCCATTCTCGGCATCGGGCGCAACACCGCCTATGAACTGATCCGCAGCGGACAGATACGGAGCGTCCGCAGTGGAAGCAGACCGGATCATCAACATCGCTGGTACTAAAGGCTCCAAAAACGGAAAGCAGTGTGCGGAAGGTATTTCTGGCGAAAACCGTTTCGATGGCGCTCACAGAGGAGAAAGATAGGCAGCAGAGGGCAAAAGAAATGCTGGACAGCGATTATCAGGACTTTGGCCTTGTGATTGCCCATGAGGACGGACGTCCCTACGAGGAAAGGCAGATTGCCTTTCTGCTCCGCAAGCTGACCGATGCCACAGGACTGCCGCCGGTAGTTTTTCACAGTCTGCGGCATTGCAGCGCCTCGCTGAAGCTGCAAATCGGCGGCGGAAACATCAAGGCGGTGCAGGGCGATACTGGCCACGCACAATCCCGTATGGTAACAGATCTGTACGCCCATACCAACAACGAGGAGCGCCGCCGGTTGGCGGAGAAGGTAGAGGAGGATTTCTTCCAGAAACGGGCTGATGTGCCGCAGGAAACGCCGCTGGATAACTCTGCGGAACAGGCGTACCGCCTGCTGCAAGAAAATCCCGACATTGCTAAATTGATCATTGCAACGCTGCAAAAACAGACGCAGCAATAGCTTGTTGGAAGATCTGTTGGAAAGTCCAACGAAACTAAGAAACGATAAAATCAAAACCTCCGGCTAAGCCGGAGGTTTGATCTGGCCCTATAAGGGCCTATTACTGGCAAGCCCCTCAAGGGGCACGAATTTTTCTTCGTTCGCATTCTCTGCCCTACCGCCCGTAAACGGGCCATCACCATCACAGGCAAGCTTTTGCTTGTCGTTGGTTTTATTACTTGTCATGAATTAGTCTCCTTGTTTTTGTAAGTCTTGGCCGGCAAACCTTTGCCTTACTTTAACTCGGAGACTTTTTCTTGTCTACTCTTCCCCTCGCCATAGGCTATTTTTTCCCACCGGCAGAGCCGGTGGTTTTCTTTGTGAACCAACAAAACAAACCCTGTAACCGTCGTGGTTACAGGGTTTGCGTGGAGCTGCTGGGCGGATTCGAACCGCCGACCTCATCCTTACCAAGTGATTTTTGGTGTTTTTTATAACGATTTCCGTTTATTTTTAGTCGTTTTTGTTCCGAACGGCGTTGTTTCCAGAACTTTCGAGAAGTGCAGCCTCCGTTGTTTCCACATCTGTCTGTGGTGGAACTGTGGTCAAGCCGCAATTTTACGCATTCGCCCGCTGATCGTCAGAAACCACATCCGCTGTATCTCTATCAGTCACTCGCCAGAGTTTTTTACTTTATATACCGCTTTCTTCAGACAGTATATTATAGAATGCCTCTAACTCGTCAATTACCAGCTGTGTAATTGTATGCCCTAAGAAACTATTATCATTAATATCATGTTCGGCAAGAACTCGGAACAGCTTTTCATTAAAGTTATATGCCTGAATCTGTTTCAAAAACTCTTCTAAACTAACTCTTGCAAGTCTACCCTTATCGCAAAGCTGATAAACAACAAATGCAACACTCATCTTGAAACGAAGCTTGACTATGTGCTCTATGTCTAACATACTTTCCGACAATAGTGAGATGTAGTGAAGCGAAACTGGATATCTAATATATGGGATACAGCCGTACTCTATACACGATACAAGAACATCAATGGCTTGTTGGATACACCCAAATACAAGTATAAAGAAATTGTATGAATCTGGCTTGGCTCGATCTACCATGTATTTGGTTCCAGACAAAGCGCCCCTGAACCGCTCTCCAAATGGTAACATCACATTATCATCTTCCGAGAACATCACTAATCTTCCAATATCTTCACGGGCAAATCGTATAATATCATCAATGCTGTTACACTTTGCAAAGTAATCGTTCAGATTGTCGATTCCATTAAAAAGGCTAATAAATGCTTGTCCCCCGACGCTATAGAGCGAATGATAGCCATTTGATTGGTTGAGAAGTCGAAGCGGCAGTATGAGGATTTCACCATGAACATTTTCTAATAGCTTCAGATTATCTTCTGCTGTCACTCCGATTTGCTCATATAGAAATTCAGCATCTTTGCCATCTGGCATTTTACTTCGTATTTCTGAATACTTACTCAGAGGATCATCAAGAATATGCTTGTCTCCCATTAACAAAAAAGGTAAGTGTTCGTTATCCTCAAAATCCATAAATGTGGCAGCCGTGAAAACGTAACTGTTTTCACCAGGGAACCAAGCTTTTAGATACAGCTGTATTTCCTCGATATGACGCAGCCAGAATAAATTAATTTCATCCAACGCTTCTGGTGAATGGCTACTTTTTAATTTTGGCAACAAAGTTGCGAGCAATTCTTTATATTCAGTTTGTATTAAATGAATCTTATCCAGCAATAGGTTTGATTTCAAAGTTAATTACCTCATTTAACAACTGTTCTGGGATACCATATATCTCGTCCAAAAAAGATATAGTTTTGTTCATAATCATAATACAATCTGGCAGAACGGTTTTCAATCTGGTTTCGTCCTCAACATCCGGAACACAATGATATTTATGAGCGGGGTTGTTACATTTCAAAAGAGAAGACTCACGAATAGCTCCCCATAATCCATGTTCAAAAGAAGAATCGTAATCGTAATATAAGCCATATAGATTCTTCTCTCCGACATCTTCCGCTTTAAGCCTTATGTTTTGCTTGTCAAAATATTTAGTATCCATATCAATGAATTCTTCACCCTTGAATTCATTGACTAAAGCTTCGATATATTTTTCGTCGAAATGAGATTCCTCTAAAGCACCATTTTCCCTGTGCCTTGCTAAAACGAGCTTATATAGCCCCATACCATACAGCTGATAATCACGCCAAATATTTTCATGAAACGACTCGTTTTTTACGAGATATTTCATCATAATATAGTCTTCAATCAAGACACGCACGCAACTTCTGCCAGATATAGAATTAAATAACTGATGCTCATAAATTTCCTTCAATCGCTTATAAGAATATGTCGCAATCCCGAGCAAAACACTCATTTTCTCATTAAGCGGGGCAGCTGTTAAAAACAGTTCCGAGAGATACACAAATACCTCATGCAGTTTTTCCATGTATGCGGTGATGTTTCTCTTTTCCTCTGAAAATCGAATGGCGAATATACTGCAATCTGTCATTTCGCTTACACACCTCCAAAATTCCTTCAAGTATGCAGAGTCAACCTCTTCAAAAGTCAAAATCATCATTTCAAGAGAACGTACTGTTGGACGAGCCATGCACATTATTTCATCAGTGTGTTTGGATGACGGATAGGCCACCAGCAAATCTACCTGTTCTCTTAAAAGATGTACTTCCCCTGAAAGTTGATTAAAATAGAGTGCTACAAACCTGATATCAGTTGCTTCATTAGATTGGTGATCCATTATTTCACGCATTGTCTGAATTATCGCTTCACACCTGTCCTCAACACTCTGATCTGGACAATAAAAGCACTTAGCAAAAATCGGGGCTTTGCTTGCAGTAAGAAAAACCGTTAACGGCGCAAGTGCTTCTTTAGCTCCACTGCAAATAATGTAATCATAAAATCTCTTTTGAATATCTGCGTCCAGCTTTAATATCTGTGATAATCTTGCTGTATAGAGGCCAGGTGCCAATTTGTGTAATGCAGAAATAATGCCGTAGGACTTTCTTAACCCTTCATCTCGTCCATAATATTTCAAAATCAATCCAATCCAAAGGTACTCTGGCATGCGGCCATAAGTCCACGACTTTTCGTCTTCAAGTTCATGCATCAACGGTATTGCATTTATTGGCGTTATAAACTTACCTTTTTGAAAGGTATGGTCAGATAGTTTGCTGCGTCTCATTTCTCTTCCTTTCGCCTTCTCAATCGCGCTACAGCTGTTCTAAAACTAACGGAGGCACCCCTAACGGATGCCTCCGTTAATTTTGGAGCCCCGAGTTTTTCAACAAGAAAAGAGTTTTATTTTGCGCTGCTGTAAACAATAGAAAGTCAATCCTCCGGCAGAGCATCATGCGTCGACTGCTCCAACATGAGGAATCGATCGAAGTCGCTCTTGTAGAGTCGATCCTGAATAATTCGATATTTCTCAAACTCTGTTTCGGCATGAAGCTTTGCCTGCTCCGCGCTGATTTTACCGGGTCCCGTCAGCAGTTCGTTTCCGTTAAACTCCAAGAACCCGTCCAGACGCTTCGCCCAATCCTCCATACTCATAGGAATTTTGCGTTCAGCCTGAAGCTCAGCATAGTCCAAATAGAGAGACACGATTCGCTCCAGATATGACATTTCCTTTTCGCTCAAATAATTCTTGGCTACGGTCACATCAGCCTTTACGATTTTTCCGTCTGGTGCATTTTCCCAGGTTGCCAGCCCCATGTGTTCTTTCGCCGCATCAGCCCGCTCCACGATCAGCTCTGCCGCTGTGTGGCGATGAACGGCATAATGCAGCTTGTTCTGCACAGTCTGGAAAAACAGACGGGTGGTCCTTGCATCCTTGTCGTAGTCGAAAGCTGTAGCGTAGAGGTCCGTGACCTTTTGATAGAATTTCCGCTCAGACAGCCGAATTTCACGGATGTACTGGAGCTGACGCTCAAAGTATTCATCCGTAAACATGTGTCCTTTTTTCAGGCGTTCTTTATCCATGGTCCAGCCTTGGATGGTATGGTCTTTCACGATCTGTCCCGCCCATTTGCGAAACTGTACCGCACGGGGATTATTGACCTTAAATCCAACAGCAATGATCATTTGAAGCGTGTAATGCTTCAGTTCTCTGTTGACCTGCCGTCCCCCCTCGGCTTGAACTATCCGGAAATTCCGGATAGTTGCCTCCTCCGACAGTTCGTGGTCGTCATATATTTTCTTAATGTGCTCATTAATTGTGCGAATGTCAACATCGTAAAGCGCCGCCATCATCTTCTGCGTCAGCCAGATATTCTCATCCTCATAACGCATCTCAAAACTTTCGTCACTGTCGCCGGTGGAGGCCACAAAAGTCAAATATTCCGCAGCAGAACTGCGAAGCGCCAATTCTTTTTTCTTGGAGTTCTTGTCCATTTTGTTGCCGTCCCCCTTTTATTTGCTCACCTCGACACGGCGTAGTTTTCCACATTTCAAGACATATAGAAAACTACGCCGTTCATCTCATCAACAGACAATATTACGCCCCAACGACGCACTTTGTCTCTTCGATAATCCTGTCCTTGAGCTGTATAGCATCCCGAATGGCCAACTTTTCCTGTACCCGGATATACTGTTCCATGTAGCTATAATCTGGCTGCCCCTCTGCCGTAACAGGAAGTAAAATGCTGTCATTTTCTACTTTATTTTCCCACCGCGGCGGTCTCTCACGGGAATATTTCGGGTAAAGAACTTTGTTCAATACACTCGCAAGATATAGATTTGTCCGATAGGAAACCTCGACATTTTCCAGCCTAATAAAATAGGAGTGGCTGTATACTCCGGCCTCTTCCGGTTGAGCATAAACAAGGCCGGCCGAAACCGCACCATCAGCTATAATGGAAATCGCATTTGTATAGGTGCGGAAATCACCTTTCTTGCCCCAGTACATAATACCATTGTCCCCGAGCTTGGCGCAAGTCAGCGGTATACAATATTCCTCACTACGCGCTTTCGTTGCAGAACCAATTTTCTTTCCGGTACCAATATACCCGCCTTTCAGCGGGACAAACAAATCTCCAATACTGAAGGGCTTAAATGTAGCCTTCTTATTCAGCGTTTCCTGATCTTCGGTCGTCAGCTTGTAGTCATCCAATCCAGCAGCCAGGAGATACTGCTCCAGCACGCTGATTCGTTCCTGCTCCAGCACGCTGATTCGTTCCTGCATATACTCCCAGTCCGGCGTTCCTTCATCTGTGACCGGGAGAAAAATCTCATCGTTCTCAACCTTGCCTGTCCATGTTGCCTTATCCGCTCTCGAATATTTTGTATCATGGATTGCCTTTTCGACCGCAGTTTTAAGATAAAGACACAGCTCCATCGACATATGCGGCATTACAGATTTTTTGAGTGCTATCAAATAAGCGTCGGTGAAAACTCCAATCAGCGGCTGTGCATAAACCGTGCCAACCGTAGGCGGACCGTTATAAACAACAGAAAGGACATTTTCATAGTGAACAAAGTCAGAAGGCCGACCATAGTACATGATCCCATTGTCGCCCCACTTACAATTGATTAACGGCAATGAAAACTCTTCTGTTCTTTCCTTAGAGACATTGTCCTGTTTGCGGCCAGCCCCAATATATGGAGCATTTAATTTTTCGAACAAAGCCCCTATTCGGAATGCCTTATACTCCATATCCACCGTCCCCTTTAATTGCTTGGGAAACCTTCCACGCCAGATAGTCCGCCACAGTTTTCCGGAAGTCCTCCTCCGTAGGCATGGTATCGATCACCTTGTGCTGGGCAAAGGTCCAGTCGTTGCCATTTAGCGATACGGTATCCCGAATCACAAGGCCGTTTTCTTCCGTATAGTATTGAGTCCTGGGCTTTTTACCCAGCACAATGGCCTCCACCTCGGCATACCGCTCAGCAGCGTGATCGGCATCTCGCAAATTGACCTCCTGGCTGGATTTTTTGCGATTTTGCCGGGCATAACCGTCGTTGCTAAAATCAATAAAGATTACCATGTCGTCCACCTCGTGGGGACGGGCGACCTGGAACACATAGATAGCCGTCTGAACGCTGGACTTTCCGCAGAAGATATCACTCATGTGGACACTGGCACAAAGGGTGTTTTTCTCCAATATCTTTTTCGTATAGGGCAAGCCGTTTCCACTGCCCGCATTTTCCTGGATCAGAACGCAGGCGTAGCCGGAGGTCATCTTTTCCAGCGCCTCTTGCACAAAGTTGAAGCCCTTGCCATCCGCAGAGTAGGGAGGGTTCAGAAGAAATACTGTGGCAGGAAACTTTCCGGTCTCATTGTTGTAATCATGACCATCGCCATTATAAATGTTGGATGAGCCGTCCCCCATCAAGATCATGTTCAGCACAGCCAGGATATAAATATTACCGAGGATTTCCACGCCCAAAAGCTGATGCTCCTTGATGTTGGTGATTTTCTTCTCTAACTCTTTTTGATCGTGGATTTTTGCCTGCGCATCTTTTATCATGATGTCCATAGCCGACACAAGAAATCCAGCAGAACCCATAGCTCGATCCCACACGAAAGAGTCCATATTAGTGCGGGCCAGCTTCGCCATCAGCGTTGTTACATAGCGTGGCGTGAGCACAACATCATTCTCTCTGTCATTTTCGATATGTACCCAGTCTCCCAAAGAGTTGAGAATTTTCCCAGTAAAATCAAGGTGCAGATTGCTCTCCAAACAAGGGATGATATCCTGCTTCACCTGCTTAAACAGGCTTTTGAGGATGCTCTCGCCATTTACCGGTCTCCACAGGGTTTCCTTTTTAAACACTGGCTGCAAAAGGTCTAAAATCATGCGTATCTTATCGTCGCCACATTTCTTCTTTTTCAGGAAAGAGCGGATTCGGGTAATAATGATCGTACTGTCGTTGTCCTCCTGATCGTCATTACCAGTAAACTGATTTACGTCCAGCGGTGCCACACCCTTGGTAGTCAATCCGACCATGATCAGACCGCAGAATAGATACAGTTTCTCATTCGTGGTCAGCGCCGTCCGCAGCTTGGGATTATCGTACAGACTTTGGTGAATCGACTTAATTTTCGTTTCCAACGCAGTCTCTGTCCGCTGTCTCAAATCTTCCAATTCCTTCTCGGTCAGCGTCATTTTGTCCAGCATTGCAAAAAATCTATCCAGATTGTCCGCCTTCAACAGCGACCATCCCTTATCCAGTTCTGGAATATGCTTAGGGACACGATTATTCTTTTCGGAGATATAATACGCCCTGCATTCCGCATCCTGAACAGAGCCATCGGCGTTCATCTGTGTTCCGTTAATACCGATGGCGATCACTTCAGTGTAACCTCTGCTGTCCAAGATGGCGTTGGCGTAGTGGACAGCTCCGTTCACGGCGTAATTCATAATGCTGGAATAATTGGCGTCGCCAGCGTGATGCTGTATCGTACCGTCCTTGCGCTTACTGTCTTTCTCATAATAGGTGATAAGCTCGATCTGCCCGGACTTCGAGATCTTTTCCAATCGATTCTTTAACCCCTTGGCTTCAATCATAACAGGAATTCGACGGGCGGTCTTATTTTCCAAAAGAAGCTGAATATCGGGGTAATTATTTCCAGAGCCACCAGATTTGGAGTCCGCAGACCGCAGAGCATCTGTAATGGTTCGATTAATGCTCTCCGTTTTTCCATAGTGCCTGATTCCTAACTCATCCAGTATCTTCTTGTAATGCTCCTCAACTTTTTCCTCAATGCTCGCCATGGTCGCTCACCTCCTGTTGCTGCTCTATATGCTCCTTCAGCCATTCACGGATCAACGCAGATGCCGTGGTATCCTCATCCAGAGCAAGTTGTTTTAATGCTTTTCGCTCCTCCCGCGTCATTGTAATGGTTATATTAACCATATTTCTGTTGCTCATTGCAGCTCGCTCCCATCCTCTTGTGTATCTGTGTAATAGTGTAGCACAGAGAAATAGCCTTTGCAAGAACGGATTTTAAGCGACAAGCCCGCTAATTACAGGTACTTCCAACCGCCGGTATCTCCATGTTGCTGTTCTGCGCATTAACAATTCCGTTGCCTAACGCCAAGCGAAGGTTCAATCTCACAGCTTTCCGGTGAGATTTACACCCATGTGTGGTCTCAGACATTCATGGGGCTCGTAGGGCAACCATTTTGTAGCGTTCCCGTTTTATATCTTGCGCTGCTGTAAACAGCAGAAATACTCGGAATCAGTTCTCTCGAACCGGTCCCGAGTATTTTTCATTTCCCGTATTTCTCTTTCAGGCTCTGGTGACCCTTCTGCGCTTCCCTCCGCAGATCATCAGCGGTCAGCATCAGCCACTGCGGGTCAGGGTCGTTCAGATTCAAGTCCAGGTATGCCATTTCTTCCGGAAAGTATCTCTCCGGGTCAAATCTGAAGTCCCTCGCAACAAGCCGCTGCCACATACTTGGCCCATCGGGCAGGTCGATCTTGTCCACCTCGTAGCTCGTCAGCTCATGGGTGGTGTCGATCTTTCGCAGGAACCCCTCTGCGGTCAATTTCCCCTGAACATATTCCTCCCGTGCCAGCCGAGCGTTCTCGCTCCACTGGTCGTACTGCTCGTAGTCCATGGGTATCAGGTTGGAACGCTCAGAAGGTGCCGCGTCGATCCACCGCAGCAGGCGGGAATACATTCTGTCCCGCAGCTTTTTACAAATCAGGAGCGCCTCATCCTCCGAAGTCTTATCCAGCCTTGCCAGATTCGCGCCTCGCTGTTTGCAGCTCTGCCCATCGGTCACCCGGTCACAGTACCGGGTGGCCTTTTTCGTTTTTGGGATGAAATAGCCCCAGCAGTAGTCACATCGGCAGACCCGCTGGTTGTCCTGTTCGAAGTAGAGCGCCAACACCAGCATCCGCAGTTCCATCAGGCTGCGAAGCCGGAACGACCGTGGTTTTTCCAACCGCGGCAGCTTTGCCGGATCGCAGATCCGCGCAATGTCGGCATAAGCTGCCCGCAGGTTTTCATACTGCTCCGCCGGTGTTAATCCAGCCGTGCCGTCGAAGGTGACCTCCATGATGTTCCGAAGATAATTCTGTACACGCAACGGTTCCTCCATCACCCGCAGGATCTCCTGTCCAGCAGCCAGCAGAAACATCGCCGTGCCGTCATCCTCTGCCTGCAAAGTTTGATGCAGAATGTCCGTCACAACAAATCCGCTCACAGGATCGATCTCACACAGATCCGGTGTCAGCAAAATGGCCTCCGCGGCAAAGTCCTCTAAGTCGCTCACAGGAATGTCGATCCGCTCCTCAAATAGAGGATGCTCGTTCCGCAGCCACCGCACCGCCTTGCGGTAGTCCATATAGTCCAGTTCAGAAAAGGCGATCAAGGTCTCCGCGGGAGTCAGTGCAGGCATCCGCGTGATTGACCTGTCATCACAAAGCTGGATGGAATAACGTCCATCGCCCACTTCCATCAAGTACAATTCCGAAGCCTTCGCCACGCATGCCCTGTCCTCCGGTGTGGATGCCAAGACACTGGCTGGCATTCTGGGCCACACAAAGGCCAGCTTCACGCTGGACACCTACACGCACACCACCGGAGATATGCAGAAGCGGGCCGCTGAGATCGTGGGCGGTTTCCTGACCGACTACCTTGGAGAGGAGATGAATCCTTGGCAAAGCAGAGAAAACATGGCAGCGGCACCGTCCGTCTGAGAAGCGATGGCCGCTGGGAGGGCCGCGTTGTCATCGGCTACGATGACAGCGGACTGCCCAAAACTAAAAATGTGCTGGCAAAAACAAAGGCCGAATGTGAGAAAAAACTCAAAAGTTTGATTGCCGCACAAAAAGGATCTGAGCCGCAACCACCCCGGCAGACCATGACAGTCGCCCAATGGCTGGACTTCTGGTACCAGACCTACAAAAAGCCAAATCTTCGCCCCAACACCCAGATGTCCTATGAACGGCGGATCTATCAGCACATCATCCCAAACTTGGGCCCCACTCCACTGAACAAACTTACCACCGGAGATATCCAGCAGTTCTATACCGGGCTTAAACAAAATGGCCGTCTGCTCCGGCAGGAACAGTATGGCGAAGGACTTTCCGACCAAACTGTCCGCGGCATCCACACCACCTTCCACGCGGCGCTGGACAAGGCAGTCTCTGAGAAGATCATCCCCAAAAATCTCTCCGACTTCTGCCGTCTCCCCTCTGCCAAGGCCAGAGAGATGCAGGTTCTCTCCCCAGAGGAAATCCAACGGCTGCTTATCCAGGCCAAAGAGGACGGCTGTTTCGAACTGCTCCTGCTGGAACTGTCCACCGGCCTGCGTCGTGGTGAGATCTGCGCCCTCCAATGGGATGACCTAAACTTCAACACCGGAGAACTTCAGGTAAAGCGGCAGGTACACCGGGTCAAGGGAGAATTGGCAGTGTCCGAGCCGAAAACAAAGGCGTCCAACCGGAGCGTCATCCTCCCGCCCCCTGTTCTGATGGTACTAAGCAACTACAAAACCGAAATAAACTCTGCATGGATGTTCCCCTCCCCGCTGAACAATGACTCGCCCAGAGATCCCGCTGCTGTCCGCAAGCGGCTGACCGCCATACTGGAGCGGGCCGGCTGCAAGCGTGTCCGCTTCCATGACCTTCGCCACACCTTCGCAACACTGGCGCTGGAAAACGGCATGGACGTGAAAACCCTCTCCACCATTATCGGTCATGTCTCCACCGCAACAACTCTGAATGTTTACGCTCATGTCACAGATGAGATGCGCAAAACCGCAGCGGCAAAAATCGACCGAGGGATCGCCAAATCAGAAATCAGCCAGGATATAGACACAGCGCCAAGGAAACCGGCTCCATCCACCTTCCGGCCCTACAAAGGTCAGCGCCGTAAACCCGGCACCGGCTGCGTCAGCCAGATCAACGAAAACCTGTGGGAAGGACGGTACTCCCCTCGGCTCCCCAATGGATGCCGCCTCGCACGAAATGTCTACGCCCACAGCGAGAAAGAATGCGAACAGAAACTGGCAGAACTGATCGTCCAAATGAAAGCAGAAATTGCCGCCCAGCGGCAGCAGCCCCAAGCCCCGGCATGAAGCAAGCAAAGAAGAAACGCAGAGTTCCCGATGCCATGTCGGGAACTCCGCTTCGTTCTGTCTGTGGTATTTTATGTGGTCAACGAAAATTTGCAAAACCGTATTCGTTCAAAAAGTTGCAAAAAGCAAAAGAAAACACCTGAAACCGTTGGATTTCAGGTGTTGTTCTGGAGCTGCTGGGCGGATTCGAACCGCCGACCTCATCCTTACCAAGGATGCGCTCTACCGACTGAGCTACAGCAGCATATGGCGACCAAGATGGGGCTCGAACCCACGACCTCCAGCGTGACAGGCTGGCGTTCTAACCAACTGAACTACTTGGCCATCAATTATCAGGAGATCTTGTCGAACTCGAGCTTTTAGAGTATACCAGAAACAACATACGTTGTCAATAGGAAAATGGCAGGGGCAGAAAGATTCGAACTCTCGACACGCGGTTTTGGAGACCGCTGCTCTACCAGCTGAGCTATACCCCTATGTGGTGGGCCTTCGGGGACTCGAACCCGGGACCGGACGGTTATGAGCCGTCTGCTCTAACCAACTGAGCTAAAGGCCCAAGCGGATCGATCTCAATGGCTTATGTAAAAAGAAGTGTGCCGCCACCTTACAGAGTGGCGGCACACCCTTATTGTGGCGCCTTCTGTAGGGCTCGAACCTACAACCCTTCGGTTAACAGCCGAATGCTCTACCATTGAGCTAAGAAGGCGTGTTGGCGCTACCTATTTTTCCGGGCCGTCTCCAGCCAAGTATCGTGGGCAGAAGCGAGCTTAACTTCCGTGTTCGGGATGGGAACGGGTGGACCCTCGCCCTAATAAGCACCAACTATATTG